>NZ_JBRCLD010000035.1:0-11546 GCF_053487655.1 Thermaurantiacus sp.
GCATATAGGCCTCCGCCTGCCGTGACGCCGGGGCCCTTCATCGTGTTCTTTGATTGGGACCGCTACGAGATCACGCCGGAAGCTGCGGCCATCCTCGACCGGGCTGCGGAGGCCTATATGCAGACCGGGCAGACCTCGGTCGTGCTTGCGGGCCACACCGACACTTCGGGTTCCGCCTCCTACAACATGGGCCTCTCGCAGCGTCGGGCGGACGCGGTGAAGGCCTACATGGCGGCCAAGGGCATTCCCGAAAGCCAGATGACGACTCAGGCCTTTGGCCAGGAGCGTCTGCGGGTCGAAACTCCCGACAATGTCCGCGAGCCGCAAAACCGTCGTGTCGAAATCACCTTCGGTGGGCGCATGTAAGGTCTGCGGGGCATCGGTCGCGAGGCCCCGGATCTGAAGAGAGGGCCCGGCAGGAACTCTGCCGGGCCTTTCCTTTGCAATCAGGGCTCGGCCTGGCGCGTGGCAAGCGTGCCGGAGACTTCGGGTTTCGGCTTGCGTTGGCGGGCTGACAGGATGATTGCCGTCGTCGCCTCGACAATCGCAGCGGGTGCATCCCGCATCATCATGTGACCGCTTGCAGGCACCACCCGGTGATGTCCTCGTGCGTAGGTCCTGGCCAGTGCGGCCTGCTGCGCAATCCGCCACGCCCCACCGGGGGTCTCAGAGCCTTGCCCTGCGGAGAGGACTTCGACGCGTGCCTGCGATGGCATGGCATCCCGCACCGACGCGGATTTCGGCTGGAACAGATGCTCGAGCTCCGAGACCCGGTGGCTCCATGTCGCAACCGCCTCTTCCGTTGGCCGAACCCGGCAGCGCGTCATCCTTCCCTCGATGGGAAGTGGTTCGCCTGAGGACACTGCCATTTGACAGGCCGTGGCATCAGCGATGAAGGGCGCAAGCCCGTCAGGCGCCATGGCTTCAACCGTCGGGTCGACGAGGACGAGCCCGACCACACGACCGCCAGCGAGCCGCTCGGTGACTTGGGCATAGACTGCCCCGATCGAGTGCCCAACCAGGATCAGTTCATCATCTATCCTGGCCGCCGCGAGCGCGCGCAGGAGATCCTCGGCAACTGCCTGCGGCGTGCGCGGAAGCGGCCCCGGCGGACTTTGCCCCGTGCCTGCCCGATCATAGCTGCAGGTCCGCGTTGCTTGGGCGAGGTCCGCCTGCACTTTGGCCCAGACCAAATGGTCCGCGGCCCAGCCTGCCTCCAGAACGACGGCGGGTGTACCAGCGCCCGCACAGCGCAGGAAAAGGGTTCGACCATCCCCGATTGCCAGCTGCTCCCCGCGACAGCCTGTGGTTGCCAGCAGCATGGCCATGGCCATGGCTGCGAGGACCGTGAGCACGCGCTTCTGCCACGGGACTGGCCGATCGCGCTTTCGCCTGCCCCGCTGCTTGTGCATCTTCGCAAGGCCGACCTTCGTGCCTTCCGCGCCGTGCCGCAGGCCGGTCCCCGCCTCCCCACAAAGCTCGCTGCCGCTTGGCATTCATCCAGCCTGCGCTAAAGTGGAGGGAGAAGGAGGGAGAGATGCAGGACACCCGTGCAACCTTTCGCGCCATGACCGAGGGGACCGCTGAGGACTGGGCCATCATTGCAAGCCATGCGATTCCCTTCAACAAGGCCGGTGGCCAGCGCGTCCTTGACCATCTGCGGCTCCTGAAGGACGACCATGGCGGCTTCCCAGTCGATCGGCTGACGCATTGTCTCCAGACGGCAACGCGCGCCTACCGCGATGGCCGCTCGGAGGAATATGTGGTTATGGCGCTTCTCCATGACATCGGCGATACGCTTGGGGCCTATAACCATCCAGACATTGCCGCTGCCATTCTGAAGCCCTTCGTGTCGGAGGAAACGCACTGGATCTGCGAGAAGCATGGCATCTTCCAGGGCTATTATTTCTTCGATTTTCTTGGCCTTGATCGCAACATGCGGGAGCAGTTCCGCGGCCACCCGCACTTTGAGGCATGCGCTGAATTCTGCGAGAAATATGACCAGAGTGCGTTCGACCCGGACTATGAATCAGCTCCGCTCGAATTCTTTGCGCCCATGGTCATGAAAATGTTCGAAGTGCCCAAGCGCAGCATCTATCTTCGCACCGACGCACCGCTTGCGGCGGAGTAGGCGCGCGCCCTGCGGCCTTTGGAAGGCGCGCCTGCGAAGGCGGCCTTGGTGCCACGCGAGAGCGAGGCTCCCCGGCTCCTTCCTTAGGGGGCTGGCCGAACTTCCACCGGAAGCCCGAGCTTGCGCACTTGCGGTTCGACAAGCTTCGCATCGCCGACGACGACCCATTGCAGCCGGCCAGGATCAATGAGAGATGCAGCCGCACGCGTGACCATCTGTTGGTTCTGGGCGCGATAGCGGGCCGGAAGCCGGACATAGTAATCATCTGGCCGTTCGAGGACGGCGATGGTCTCAAGCGCTCCCAAAACCGAGCTCGACGTCTCGAACTGCCCGGGCAGGGCGTAGATGCTCGCATTGATGGCTCTCTCAAGATTTTCCTGGCGAACTGGCTCGGGGCCGGAGAAGGCCCGCACATTGGCGATGAGTGCAGCAATGGAGTCTCCCGTCCGGTCTTGCTGGACTGGCGCCAGGATCCGGAAAGTCATCTGTCCGACCGCGGGGGCCGCGCTGGAGCGAACGCCATAAGACCAGCCCTTTTCTTCCCTGAGATCCATGTTGAGGCGCGATGTGAAGCTCCCGCCCAGAGTCTCGTTGGCAAGGGCAAGGTCGAGACGGTCGTCTCGCCCAGTCACAGCCAGAGGCTGCCCCGCGACGATGAAGGACTGGGGAGAATTGGGCCGGTCGAGAAGCAGGATCCGGGGTGGCGGCGCCTTTTGCAGCCCGACAGCGCGCTTTGCTCCCGGTGCCATGGCGGGCGGTTGCCAGTCCCCGAAGGCCTGCTCGAGCTGGGGCAGCAGGGCATCGAGCGTGGTGTCGCCGACGACGAGCAGCCGAAGCTTGTCGGGTCGTATCCAGCGCGCATGGGCTTCGAGGAGGTCGTCCCGCGTGGCCGCCTTGAGTCCTTCCATGGTTCCAAGGCCAGAGGCCGGAAGGGCATAGGGGTGATCGGCTCCGAACAGCATCGGCCCCAGTTCGCGCAGCGCAATCCCTGCCGGGCTCGACTGCTCCTGGGCCAGCGCCGCAAGCCGGATGGCGCGGACCCGCTCCACTTCTTGGGCCAGGAACGCCGGGTTCCGGATCACGTCTGCCATCAGCGTCAGCGAAGGCGCAAGATTGGGGGCGAGCGCCGAGAGCATGACGCGCGTCCGGTCTTGGCCGGAACCGAAGCTCAGCTGCGCACCCAGACGCTCCTCCTCTTCGACAATCTGCCGCCCGGATCGAGTGCTCGTGCCCTCGCGCAGAAGGGCGAGCATGAGGCCGTTCGTCCCTGGCCGGTCCATGCGGTCGGCCGCGTTGCCGGCATCGAAGCTTGCCATCACTTCGACCACTGGGATTGCAGTCCGACGTGCGAACATGACGGGGATGCCGTTCGAAAGCTGAGCCCGCTCGATTGCCGGGAATGCAAGACCCTCCTGCCGGCTGACCGGGGGCAGTTTCGACCGGTCAGGCTTGACGTTGCCTGCAGGCTTTGGGGCGGCCTCGGCAGGTGGCGCTCCAGCTTCGCCCACAAGCGCGAGTTCGCGTGCACCCCGCTCCCCGGGGATGGTTGCAAGCCGGAAGCCTGGAGAGGCCAGGTACTTGCGGGAGGCAGAGCGCACGCGCGCCGGCGTTGTTTGCGCCAGCTGCTCCAGCCGCTTGCGGTAGAATTCCGGGTCATTGGCATAGAGCGCACCTTCAGCGAGCGCGACGGCCTTGCCGTCGAACCCCCCGATCTGCTCCAGCCCGCGGATGCGTGCTGCCGCACTGACCGTTGCCACCCGCTTCACTTCATCTGCCGTCGGCCCCCGTGACCGGAAGCTTGCGAGAAGCTCGTCCACGCGCGCTTCAACGAGCTTCGGGTCAACGCCCGGTTTCACATCAACGCTGATCGCCATTATCGATGCCAGCCGGAGGGGCAGAACGGATCCGAAGACGCTGATCGCAAGCTGCCGCTCCCGCACCAGGTCATTGTAGAGCCGTGATGATGGCCCTCCGGCAAGCACTGCGGCTGCAACGGCAAGATCGGTCGAGGCCGGATCAAGGAGGCCCGGCACCGCCCAGGCGAAGGTCAAGCGCGCATTGGGCACCCGATCGCGGATCTGGTCGCGCCCGGAAGAGCCTCTGGGGAGTGGCGCTTGCGGGCGCTCGGGTTCCGGTCCGCGCGGGATGGCGCCGAACCAGCGTGTGACCTTCTCCCTCGCGGTTGCGACATCGATGTCGCCGGCCAGCACCAGCACAGCGTTATTGGGCCCGTAATGCTGCTGGAACCAGGTCCGCACATCCTCGAGAGTGGCCGCGTCGAGGTCCGCCATCGAGCCGATCGTGGGGTGGCGATAGGGGTGACCCTCCGGGAACAAGCCCTGGCCAAGGGCGTAGAAGGTCAAGCCATGGGGCTGATTGTCGCCCTGCCGCTTCTCGTTCTGGACCACGCCCCGCTGGTTGTCGAGCTTGGCCTGCGTGACGGCAGGCAAGAGATTGCCCATCCGGTCGGCCTCGAGAAAGAGGGCGAGATCGAGCGCGCCGGTTGGCACATTCTGAAAATAGTTGGTCCGATCGTAGGATGTTGTCCCGTTGTAGTCAGTGGCTCCAACATCCTCGAGCGGCTCAAAGAACTCGCCATCATAGCCGCCTGAGCCATTGAACATCAGATGCTCGAAGAGGTGGGCAAAGCCCGTCTTGCCCTTGGGTTCGTCTGCCGAGCCAACGCCATACCATACCGAGACTGCGACCATGGGGGTTTTGCGGTCGGTGTGCACGATGACCCGCAGCCCATTGGGCAGCGTGAACTGCTCATAGGGAATGACAACCCGGCCTACGAGCTCAGCAAGCGGTGCAGCGGCTGACGTGGCCGTCACTGCCGGCCTGGTGCGGGCCTCGCCGGGGCCAGCGCTCACGAGGCCAAGACAGAGGAGGGTGGCGATCGTGGTCCGCAGAAACTGTCCCGACATCTAGGGCCTCCGGAGCTGTGACGGCGAGTGGCGTTAGCTAGTCTTCCAGCCGGCGACCACTTCGATAGCGGCTTTCAAGGAAACGCCCCTCGATTTCAAGGGCATCGAGCTGTTCGGAGGCGAGCCGGAGGTTCAGCCGCTCGAGTTCCTCGCCCACCACGCGCAGCCCGTCGGTCAATTGCCGGTTGGCCTCCCGGTCACGGCTGCGCACCCGCACTGGCACTGCCTCGTAGCTTTCGACCAGGCGCGGCAGGTGCTCGGCCATCAACCGGCGCGCGTCTTGGGCTTCCGGGCTTCCGGAAGGAAGCTTGGCAAGCTGTGGCGCAAGGGTATCGAGCTGCAGCAGGATACGATCGACCTCGGCTTTGGCCGGGGCCGGGAGGGCCGGCCGCTTGGAATCGAGCCACTCCTCAACCCGGGGCGGAAGCGCGGGCAGGGCCGTTCGCGCCAGCGCGATCTCGTCTTCGACACGCGTGCGGGGCCAGCGGGCGAGCACCAGCGCCACGAGCAGCATGAGCAAGGGCACGACGACGACGAAGCCGAAGACGCCAAGCGGCATCACCGTCTGCGAGAAGATGAGCGAACCGAGTGCGACGGCGAACATGCCAGCGACAACGCGCACAAACCGCTTCACAAGATTCCTGGCCTTGCGCTTCAGCCGCAGGGTGCGGGCCTGCTGCACCTCGGGGGATTCGCGCAGCCGCTCGAGCAGCAGCTCGGCCTTCATAATCACGTCCCGGCTGTCGGGACGCCTCGTGGCCACGGCCTCAGCCCTGCAGCGGCTCGAAGGGCGAGTCGGCACCCTGGGCTGCCCCCTCGGCCCGGGCGATATAGCCGCGCGACTTCTCCACTTCGTCAGACAGGGCGTCCACCGTCTGCTTCATCGACGTAAGCGCCTGGGTCTTGAACTGGTCGATCGAGTCCATGGTTGCATAAATGTTGGCAAAGGCCTGCTTCAGCGTCTCCAAAGGAACGGTGGCAGAAGCGGCTTGCTTGTGGATCTCGCCCGTCTGGTTGCGGAGCATCGTGCCGGTTGCCTCGATGACATTGGCCGTCGTCGTGTTGAGGGCCGTGATCTGGTCGAGGACGAGCTTCTGGTTGGTGAGCGCCTGTGCAACGGTGACAGCGGTCCGCAGTGCTGCAACCGTGGTCGTCGACGCGCGGTCCACGCCTTTTACCAGTTCCTGGTTGTTCTTCTTGACGAGATCAAGGGCCAGATAACCCTGCACGGAGACGGCCATTTGGGTCAGAAGATCGGTTGTCCGCTGGCGGGTGTAGAACAGCGCTGTCTCGCGGATGGCGCGCGCCTTGGCAGGGTCAGTTGCTTCAAGCTCGATTGCCTTTGCCTCGAGCTTGGCATCGAGCGTCTTTGAGACATGGATCATCTGCTCAAGCTTGCCCATGGCTTCCCAGAGCTTGCGCCGTTCGACATCGATTGCGGCATTGTCGCGCAGCAGCTCGTCTTTGCCGCCTGCCAGCCGGTCGAGAATGGTGGCGATATGGCTTTGGGCAGACTTGTAGCTATCGAAATAGGCGCGTGCCTTGCTGCCGAGCGGGATGATCCCGAACAGCTTGCGCGGCGCAAGAAGCGAACCCCGCTTGGAGGGATCGAGATCCTCGACCGTGCGCCGGAGCTCGGTCAAGTCTGCTCCGATCCGGCTCTCCTTGTCCATTGCCCGGACTGGCCGGTCAAGGAAGCGGTTCGACTGCCCAGCTGCCTCGGCAATCTGGGCCCGGCCGAGTGCCGCGAGCGCATCCACGCGCTTGCCGAACTCGGGGCTGTTGGCGTCTTGTGCGACCAGGTCAGCGATGAATGCTTCGACCTTCTCATCAAGCTTCGACTTCTCGGCTTCCGAGAGCGGCACAAGGCCGGAAGCCTTTTCTGGCACGACCGTCTGAACGGGAGGGGGCGCCTCGAGCGTCAGCTTCTCTGCTGTCTCAGTCTGTGTTGCCATGCTCTACTCCCCTGGCCAGAGGCTCTCCATTTGGGCCAAATCGCAGCCGGTGCAAGGGCGAGGCATCATGTCCGGCCTCGAGGCACTCCGACGGTGCGGTCGAGAAAGGCGATGATGGTCTTCCACAAGTGGGTCGCAAGCGCAGGTTCGCGAATAGAGTGTGCCTGGCCAGGATAGACCATGGTTTCAAACGGCCGGCCTGCCTTTTGCAGCGCTGCCATCATTTTTGCTGAGTGGTCGAAGACGACATTGTCGTCGGCGAGCCCGTGAAGGAGAAGCAGCGGCCGCATCAGCCGGGCTGCATCGACGGTCACGTCGGCTGCTCGATATGGCGCATCGTCCACGGCCGGATTGCCGAGATAGCGTTCGGTATAATGGGTGTCATAGAGCCGCCAGTCCGTAACTGGCGCACCCGCGACCCCCGCAGCGAAGGCCTCTGGCGCCTTCGTCAACAGCCGCAGCGCCATGTAGCCCCCATAGGACCAGCCATAGACTGCCACCCGGTCCGGATCGACAAACGGCTGCGATTTCAGGAAGGCAAGTGCCTGGAGCTGGTCTTCCACCTCAACTCCTCCAAGGGCCCGGTAGAGCGGTGCCTCGAACTTGACGCCGCGGTTGCTGCTGCCGCGGTTGTCGAGCACGAAGACAACATAGCCGCGGCGGACGAGATGCTGGTGCACGAGGCTGCCCCATGCACGGCGCACCCGCTGCACGCCGGGCCCGCCATAGACTTCGAAGACGACGGGTGCGCGCGCGCCTTCGGCAAGCCCCGGGGGAACCAGCATCATCCAGTGCATGTCCTGGCCGTCGGCGGCCTTCAGCGTCCCGAACCGGGGCAGGACATGGTTTGCAGCAAAAGGCGCGTAAGGAGTCTCTTCCAGCCGGTTTTCACTGATGTACCGCAGCCTCGCCCCGTCGCGCCCCACCAGCATCACCTGCGGCGGCTGGGCCGGCGACGACCAGGTGACGAGCGCCACCTTGCCTGCCTTGTCCATGACGGCTTCGGCCCAGCCTCCTGCCGGGCTCAGCCTGACCGGTGCTCCCCGGCCGTCGAGCCGGACCTTGTAGAGCCCCTTCTCAAGTGGGGATTCGACGAAGCCCGTGAAAAAGACGAGGCCGTCTTCTTCGTCGAGTGCGACCACTTGGTCCACGAGAACATGCGGCCTGGTGATTGGCTGCATCCCTCTGCCATCCCACAGCATCAGCTGCGAGATGCCGCGGCGCTCGCTGGTCCACAGGAACCGCCTGCCGTCTGCCAAGGGCGTCAGATTGTCGTGCAGGTTGATCCACGTCTTCGAACGCTCCGCAAACAGCAGCCGCGACTGCCCCGTGGATGCGTCGACTTCGAGCACATGAAGCCGCTTCTGGTCGCGTGATTGCCGCTGCACCAGCAGCCGGTCAGCCGAAAGCCAGTCCACGCGGGCCAGGTAGATGTCCGGGTCGGGGCCGAGATCAACCGCAACGGGCGCGCTGCCATCGACGTTGCGAATCTCGAGGCTGACGACAGCATTGGGGGTGCCGGCAAAAGGATAGCGCTGGGTGCTGACCCGCGTTCCCTCCGAGCCGATCGCAGCCCGGACGGCGGTCTGGACGTTGGTCTCATCCACCCTCGTCACGGCCAGCCGGCGCGAGTCTGGGGCCCACCACTGCCCCGTCATCCGCTTCATTTCCTCCTGTGCCACGAATTCGGCCTGGCCGTAGGTGACAGCCCCCGCGCCCTCGGTTGTGAGCGGGCGTTCGACTCCAGCCTCGAGATCAAACAGCCACAGGTTCGCCCCGCGCACGAACGAGACGAAACGCCCGTCGGGGGAGAGTAGCGCATCCACTTCGCTTTCAGCCGATTGCGTCAAGCGCCGCGCAGGCCCTGCAAGCGGCTGCAACCAGAGGTCGCCATCGACTGGCACGAGGAAAGCCTTTGCATCGGCAGTCCAGCGATACTCGACAATGCCGCGCGCGCTGGCGATCCGCGCCCGTTCGCGCCGCTGGAGTTCCGCCTCGGTCAGCGCGCCGCCTGCCATGGCAAGGCTGTCGGCGGCCAGGCGCGCCTCGCCTCCCATGACCGGCTCGACCCAAAGGTCCGAGCGCAGCGCATCGTCGGCGCGCGGCTTCAGGTAGGCGACGTGGCGCCCGTCTGGCGAGAGCGTCAGCGCCTGCGGCACGAGGCCGGAAAGCGGCGGGCTTGCAAACACCCGCTCGATCGGAAGATCTGCTGCCCCTGCTGCTGCTGCCATCAGGGCTGCCGTCATTGCGCCAAGCAACTGCCGCATCGCAGGCCTTTCCGCTTGCTCGGGCCCCAAGCCCCGGGCCATTTTTCGCGCATGTGCAACCTCTATCGCCTGACCACAACCACGGATGCGATCCGGGACCTGTTCCGCGCGCTCGAAGGCGAATCCCCCAACCTGCCGCCGCTTGGCGAACATTATCCGGACCGGCCCGCGCCGGTCATTGTTGCCACGCCCACTGGCCGGGCGCTTGCGCGCATGACCTGGGGAATCCCGCCGCCTCCCGGGGTTGCGAGGCCCATCACCAACATCCGCAATCTGGCAAGCCCCTTCTGGCAGCCGCTTCTCGCCAAAGAGCACCGTTGCCTCGTGCCAGCAAGCGCCTTTGCCGAATGGAGCGCCACCCCTGATCCGGCCACGGCGCGCAAGAGGAAGCACTGGTTTGCGCTGCGCTCTGCGCCACTGTTCGCCTTTGCCGGCGTCTTCGGCCCTTCCCAGACCGGCCCGCGCTTCGCCTTTTTGACCTGCGCGCCCAATGCCGCTGTCGCTGCCGTCCACCCCAAGGCCATGCCCGTTGTGCTCACTGGTGCGCTTGCTGATCGCTGGCTTGCTGGTGCTGATGCGCGTCTGCTGCAGCAGCCGTGGCCGGACGAAGACATGATGACGGCGCTGTGACAGCCGCCTAAGGCGGTGGAAAAGGAGCGTGCCGTGACCCCCGTTTTGTCTGCAACTGGCCTCTTTACGCCGGCCGAAAGCATTTCCAACGCCGAGCTGGTTAAATGCTTCAACACCTGGGTTGCGGGATGGAACGCGCGCCACGCGGATGCAATTGCTGCTGGCGCTGTTGCCCCGCTCCAGCCCTCCTCGGTGGAGTTCATCGAGAAGGCAAGCGGCATAAAGAGCCGCTATGTGCTTTCGAAGACGGCCATCCTTGATCCTGAGATCATGGCGCCACGAATTCCCGAACGGCCGAACGAGGAGATCTCGATCCTCGCCGAAATCGCGGTCGCTGCGGCAACGGATGCCCTGGGGCGCGCCGGCCGCACTGGCCGAGACCTCGATGCTGTCATCTGCGCCTGCTCCAACCTCCAGCGGCCCTACCCGGCCATTGCCATTGAAGTGCAGGATGCACTCGGCGCTAAGGGCTTTGCCTTTGACATGAATGTTGCCTGCTCCTCCGCGACCTTCGGGATCCAGACTGCAGCCGACATGGTGCGCAGCGGCTCGGCGCGCTGCGTGCTCATCGTCAATCCCGAAATCTGCTCGGGCCACCTCAACTGGCGGGATCGCGACAGCCACTTCATCTTCGGCGATGTGGCAACCGCCATCCTTGTCGAAGACAGGGCGCAGGCGAAGGCTGCGCACTGGGAAATCCTTGGCACCCGCCTCCTGACGCGCTTCTCGAACAATATCCGCAACAATTTCGGCTTCCTCAATCGCGCCGCACCCGAGGGCATCGGCCAGCCGGACAAGCTGTTCGTCCAGGAAGGCCGCAAGGTGTTCCGGGATGTTGTGCCCATGGTCTCTGACCTCATTCTCGGCCACCTCGCTGACCTCGGGATCTCCCGGACAAGCTTGCGACGGCTGTGGCTTCACCAAGCCAATGCCAACATGAACCGACTCATTGCCGAGCGGGTGCTCGGGCGTGAGGCAAGCGACGACGAAAGCCCGACCGTCCTCGACCGCTATGCGAACACATCCTCGGCAGGCTCCATCATCGCCTTCCACCTGCATCATGAGGATCTCGCGGCAGGCGACCTCGGGCTCCTGTGCTCCTTCGGTGCCGGCTATTCCGCCGGCTCGGTCCTCCTCCGACGCAAGGCTTGAACTGCCGCCAGCGCGCTGCTAGGCGCGCCGGGCTCTCGTGGGCGTGCGGTCGTGGCGGAACTGGTAGACGCGCAGCGTTGAGGTCGCTGTGGCCGAAAGGCCGTGGAAGTTCGAGTCTTCTCGACCGCACCAATTATCTGCTGTAAGTCTCTGAAATTTTTGAATATTTCGATTTTTTCTTTTGATCCTTCCCACATGTCTCCCAACACTCGGGGTCTCGTCACACTGAGCCGAGGTCCACGATTCCCAGGCCGGGATCGAAGTAGCAGCGCGTGATTGACCCGTCCTGGATTCGCCGCACGACCTCGCTCAGTTGATCAGGGGTCACATAGAACCATTCGCGCGGCCGAACTGGCTTGCCGAACCGGTCGACGATCTCGATGTCCACACGGGCCGGATCGAAGAAGCGATGCAGCAACCGCTCCAGGTGCACGCGATTCACATTGTAGAGGGTGAAGCTCGTCACGATCCGCGCGGGCGCCAG
>NZ_JBRCLD010000036.1:0-7712 GCF_053487655.1 Thermaurantiacus sp.
CCTTTCCTCCCTCGGCCTCGATGATGGCCGTGTTCCGGTGCTCGAAGTCCTCAACAAGGCGGACCTGCTCGAGCATGCGGAGCGCGCCGCCCTCGCCGGCCGGCCTGGCCAGCTGCTGATCTCGGCCCAGGGTGGGGAGGGAGTCGATTCCCTCGTTGCTGCCATGGCGCATGCGCTTTCGCGACGCGGCACGGCCGAGACGGTCCGGCTTCATCCGTCTGACGGCCGCCGCCGCGCCTGGCTCCACGCGCATGCCGAAGTGCTTGCCGAGACCGAGGCCGACGGCATGGTCGAGCTGACCGTCCGCCTCGGCGAGGCCGCCCGCGCCCGCTACGGGGCGCTCTGATCCCCGGCCTTTGCCGCCTGCCAGAGCCGCTCCTTCTCCTCGAGGCCGAGATCGGCGAAACCGGGAGCCCGCTCGATCGCCCGGAACCGGCGCTCGAACTTGTCGCAGGCTGCCCGGAGCGCCGACTCGGGCTCGACGCCGAGCTTGCGCAGCCAGTTTACTGCTGCAAACAGGAGATCGCCTGCTTCCTCCGCCCGCGCTTGGTCCCCTTTTGCGGCCTCGAGCTCAGCGATTTCCTCCAAGAGCTTGGCCCGTGCGCCCTGAGCATCGGGCCAGTCGAAACCGGCCTGCGCCGCCCGCTTCGAAAGCTTGTCAGCCCGCAGCAGGGCAGGGAGGGCCTTGGCCACGCCATCGAGTGCAGAACTCCGCACTTTCTCGGCTGCCTTGATCTCCTCCCAGGCCGCCACCACTGCTTCGGCCGTGGCCGCATGCTTGTTGCCAAACACGTGCGGATGGCGCCGCTCCATCTTGGCTGCAATTGCCTCGACGACATCAGCGAAGGCGAAATGCCCGGCTTCTTCCGCCATGCGGGCGTGGAAGACCACTTGCAGCAGCAGGTCGCCAAGCTCGTCCCGCAAGTCCGCCATGTCGCCGCGCGCGATCGCATCGGCCACTTCATAGGCCTCCTCGATGGTATAGGGCGCAATCGAGGCAAAGTCCTGCGCCCGGTCCCAAGGGCAGCCGCCAGGGCCTCGCAACTTTGCCATAATCGAAAGCAGCCGGCCAATGTCGCCGCGGCCACTCATCGAGGCCTCGGTTGCTGAGACGCGGCACGCCCCGAGAGAAGGGCTCCCATGTTCCGCTCACTCTGCGGCCGCTTGCCAAGCCGAGTGTCCGGCAAGACGAGGCGCTTGGGCACGGCGCCGTGCGGGTGGATGCGGGGGTGAGCCACGTCCAGCCTTATGCGGGCCAAGTTGGGAGCTGTCACGCCCCAATGCCTGCGGACAGCTTCCCGTAGCCAGTCTGATAATATATATTATGTCAAATAGCCGTTATGCAACGCCAAGCAGGCGCACCAGAAGCACGCCGCCTGCAAACACGACCCCCCAAACCAGCAGCAGCTGCACCGTCCGCCCCATGCCAAGCCTGGCAAAGAAGCCGCGATTGAGCGCCACCACCAGCAACAGCACCAGCAAGAGATAGATAAGCGACCAGAGCATCACGCCGCCTCCCAGACCCTGCCGTCAAACCCTGGCGACACTCCTTCCGGCAATTCCGCAAGCAGCGCATCATGGTCCATCGACTGGTCCATATGGGTGAGCCACGCGGCCCGTGGCTTGGCCCGGGCAATCCACGCCAGCGTCTGGGCAAGGTGGCTGTGGGTGGGATGCGGCTCACGCCGCAGCGCATCCACGATCCAAAGATCAAGGCCCTCGAGCGCTTCCCAGCTTTCGTCCGGGATCCCGGAGATGTCCGTTGAATAGGCAATAGCCCGGCCACCGGCCTCAAAGCGGAACCCCTTGCTCTCAATCGGGCCATGGAGCTGCCGGAACGGCCGCACCACAAGGTCCCCGAACTGGTGCATGGCCGCCATCGGCAGCGCTCGGGCACAGGCCGGATAGCCATTGTGGCCATGGAACACATAGTCGAACCGGCGGGTCAGCGTCGCCATCGTCTCCGGGTCCATGTAGCAGTCCACACGCGCCCGCTGGGCATGGAAGACACCCCGCAGATCATCGATTCCATGGCTGTGGTCGGCATGGTCATGGCTGTAGAACACGGCCGAAAGCGACGAGACTCCGGCATCGAGCAGCTGTTCCCGAAGATCCGGGCTCGTATCCACGAGCACCCGCGCCTCGCCATGCTCCACCAGAATGGATACCCGCCGCCGTCGGTTCCTGGGGTTGGCCGGATCACAAAGCCCCCAGTTGCCACCGATCCGCGGCACACCCGAAGACGTGCCGCACCCGAGCATGACAACGCGCATCAGATGGCCATTTTCGCAAAAAGTCGCAGCGTGTTCGCGGCCGTTCCGGCCATCAGTCCGGCGCTGTCCTCGCAGCGCACCTCGGCGAGGAACCGCGCCGTCGTCGCCACATGCGCCGGCTCGCAGGTCCTCCCCCGGAACGGCACTGGCGCCAGGAAAGGAGCATCGGTCTCGACCATGAGGCGGTCGGCCGGCAGGTCCCGCGCCACGGCCTGAAGCGCTGCTGCCGAGCGGAAGGTCAGGATTCCCGAAAGCGAGATATAGCCCCCCAGCGCCAGCGCTCGCTCCGCAAGCCAGGCCGAGCCAGTAAAACAGTGGAGCAGAAAGGGGAAACGCCCCTTCCCCATTTCTTCTTCCAGAATACCGATTGTATCTTCTTCGGCGTCCCGGCTGTGCACAACAAGCGGCAGGCCGGTCTCCCGCGCTGCTGCGATATGGGCACGGAAGCTTGCCTGCTGACGCGCCCGGTCCGACCTGTCATAATGATAGTCAAGGCCCGTCTCGCCAATCCCGACGACGCGCGGATGCGCTGCTGCTGCCACCAGCCTGGCGGTGTCGACATCGGTGTGCTGGTCAGCCTCGTGCGGGTGGATGCCGACAGTCGCGAACACGTCTGGGTGGCGCTCCGCACCCGCAATCACATCCCCCCATTCGCTTGCGCGCGTCGAAATCGAGATCATCGCCGAGACCCCCGCAGCGCGGGCGCGTGCCACCACCCCCTCCTCGTCCTCGACAAGGCCAGGATAGTTCAGGTGGCAATGGCTGTCGATCAGCATGGGCGCCATGTGGGCCAGGCGCTTCCCACATGCAATTCCCAACGGCCCTGGTCCGGTTTTGCTTGCACCCCCGCCCCCATGTGGCAAGGACCCGGCGCCATGCTTTTGACGCTCCTTTCGCTCGCCGGCGGTCTTGTCCTCCTTGTCGTCGGCGGGGAGCTGCTGGTGCGTGGCAGCGTCCGCATCGCCGAGCGCCTTGGCGTTTCGCCCCTTCTCATCGGCTTGACTCTGGTCGGCTTTGGCACCTCCACGCCCGAGCTCGTCACGTCCATCGAGGCTGCCCGAATCGGCGCCCCCGGAATTGCGATCGGCAACATCGCCGGCTCCAACATTGCGAACGTGCTCTTGATCCTTGGCTTCTCTGCCCTCCTCTTCCCGCTCGCCGTCTCTTCCGCTGCCTTGAAGCGCGACGGCACGCTCGTCATCATCGTCTCGCTCCTGTTCGTGCTCGCCGGCTTTACCGTCGGCTTGACCCGCGGCGTCGGCCTTGCCTTTGTGATTGGGCTCATCAGCTACATGGCCTACGCCTATCGCCAGGAGCGCAATGTCGCTCGCGTTGCCGAAGCCGGGCATACGGCCGCCTTCGAAAAACGGGAGGCGACCGAGCAGGTGGATCCCGCTCTCCAGCCTCGCGCCACCTCGGCGCCTGGCCTGCTCGGCTGGCTCCTTCCCGCAGCGATGGCCTTGGGCGGCCTTGCCACCATCATCTTTGGCGGAAGGATGCTGGTCGAGGCGGCCGTCGCGCTCGCCCGCTCACTCGGCATGAGCGAATCGGTCATCGGCCTCACCATCGTCGCCGTCGGCACTTCGCTTCCCGAATTCGTGACGTCAATCGTCGCTGCCATCCGCCGCCAGACTGCTATCGCCGTCGGCAATGTCCTGGGCTCGAACCTCTACAATATTCTTGGGATCGGCGGGCTCACTGGCCTCATTGCGCCAACGGCCTTCCCAGCGGAAATGCTTGGAATCGACATGGCCGTGATGGTCGGCGCAGCCATCCTCCTCTTTCTTTCGGCACTTGATCGCAAGGTAGGGCGCCTTGAGGGTGGCCTCATGCTCGCTGGCTACATCTCTTACACAGCCTGGCTCGTCATGCGCTCCGGCTGATCGGCCTCCAGGCGCGGAAACAGGCCACTGGGTGGCGGTAGCTTATTGCCACTCCCAAGTTCCTGGTCCAAGTCTTGGAACAAGCGCTTGTCTTTCGGCACAGCGAGGAGATCAAGGAGACGCGCCATCCGCTCCGGCATTGCGGGCTGGAGCAGAATCGCAATCCGCCGGATGCACTCGGCTGCGTGCCACAACACGCTGTCCGCTGCTTCCGGGTCTGTCTTGCGCAGGCTCCACGGCGCGCGTTCCGAGAGATAGAGGTTGGTTGCTGCCACCACACCAAAAATGGCATCCAGGGCAAGGTCTGGCCGCACTGCAGCATGCGCTTGTCGGCAGGCATCGAGCAGCCCTGCTGCCTCGGCGAGCAGCCGTGCCTCGGCCGCCCCCCCCTCCCCGCGCGCCGGCACGCAGCCACCAGCCTTTGCGATCATCGAGAGCGTGCGCTGGGCGAGATTGCCGAGATCATTTGCAAGATCGGCGTTCAGCCGTGCCGCAATGGCCTCGTGGCTCCACTCGCCATCCTGGCCGAAGGCAATGGCGCGCAGCAGAAAATAGCGGAACGGGTCCACACCATAGCGCGCGGCAAGCGCCACGGGGTCGACGACATTGCCCGCCGACTTCGACATCTTCTCACCCCGGCTCAAGATAAAGCCATGGCCGAAGATGCGGGCCGGGACAGGCAGCCCTGCCGACATCAGGAACGCCGGCCAGTAGACCGCATGGAATCTGACGACATCCTTGCCGATGACATGGAGATCGGCTGGCCACCAGCGCTCGAACCCACCTGCCGGAAACCCGGCACCGGTCAGGTAATTGGCGAGCGCATCGACCCAGACATACATCACATGGCCAGGCGATCCCGGCACTGGCACGCCCCAGTCAAAGCTGGTCCTGCTGACGGAGAGGTCCTTCAACCCTCTCTCAACAAATGCTCGCATCTCGTTCATTCGACTTGCCGGCTGCACGAACTCCGGCTGGCGCGCATAAAGTGCAAGAAGCGGCTCGGCAAAGCGCGACAGGCGGAAGAACCAGCTCTCTTCCTCAACCCAGGCAACTGGTGTCCCAGTCGGCCCCACGCGCGTCCCGTCCGCGGCAATTTGGGTCTCTTCCTCGGCGTAAAAGGCTTCGTCGCGAAGGGAATACCAGCCTGAATAGCGGTCGAGATAGAGGTCGCCTGCGTCTGCCATCCGCTGCCACAGCGCTTGCGCTGCCGCCACATGATCAGCGTCCGTCGTCCGGATGAAGCGGTCGCGCGAGATGGCAAGCGCATCCGCCATCTCCACAAACCGTTCGACCATGCCATCGACATAGGCGCGTGGCGCAAGCCCGGCGGCGCGGGCCGCTTGCGCAATCTTCAGCCCATGCTCATCCGTTCCCGTCAAGAACCGGACTTCGCGCCCGTCAGCACGCGCAAACCGCGCCAGCCAGTCGGTTGCCACTGCCTCATAGGCGTGACCGATGTGCGGTGCGCCATTGGGGTAGTTGATCGCAGTTGTCACATAATAGCGGCTCATCGCGCCGCCATGCCTGAACCCCGCGCAAGCGCAAGGGCCAGCGCATGCGCCATCATCACCCGGTCCTCCCCCGGCCGCAGCGCATCGCGCACCAGTGCGGAGACTTCGGCGTAGGCGGCCAGCACTTCGGCCCCGGGCGCGGCCCGTGCTGCCCGCGCCAGCAACCGCGGTGCCAGCCGGCACAACAGCGCAAAGGTCTCTGCACTGCCCTTGCCAGCGAAGCGCTCGGCAAACTGCTCTGCTGGCTCGCGCTCCAGGGCATCGAGGAGCGCACCTGCCCCGGCCATCGCCAGCGCCTCCCCCGGTGCGCCGCCACAAAGCGCAGCCACCTGCACCCGTTCATTCTCCGCAAGCTCCGGCAGGCGTTCCGCGAGCAGCCTCTCGATCACCGTTTGTGAAAGCGGCGGGAACCGCAGCACCCGGCAGCGCGAGCGGATGGTCGCCGGCAGCCGCCCGGGCGCATGCGCAACCAGCAGGAACAGCACGCCCTCTCCCGGCTCCTCGAGCGACTTCAGAAGCGCATTGGCCGCATGCGCGTTCATGTCGTCCGCCGCATCGACGATCACCACGCGGTGGCGGCCGACCCCGGCATGGCTGCGCAGCAGGGACGCAAGCTCCCGCACGGCATCCACGCCGATCCCGCTTGCCGGCTTCTCCGGCTGAGGTGCCAGAACCCGAAGATCCGGATGGGCACCGGCTTCCAGCCATGCCCGGCCTTGGCCCTCGCCCAGGAGCCGCATCGCCACCTGGTCGGCAAAGGCGCGTTTCCCCATGCCTCGCGGCCCGGCCAGCAGCCAGGCATGGTGCAGCCGCCCGAGCGCCCATGCCGCCTCAAAGGTCTGCCACGCTGCGTCATGCCCCAGCCACATCGCTTGCTCGTCCTGCCTGCTTGCCTGGTGCACTGCAACTGTGCTTGCGCCGCCCGCCCCCCTGCCGTAGCATGCTGCCACCCCGGGGAGCCGCCATGCGCGCGGCTGAGAGGCAGGCGGCAGGCCTGCGACCCGCTGAACCTGATCCGGAGCAACACCGGCGGAGGGAGGGCCCGGCAACCCGCCGCAGTCAGCCATCCGCCCACGCGAGGAGGACGAGATGGCTGACCGCCCTGCCCTTTCCGAAATCGGCGTAACAACCGGCCCCTTGCCTGCCTCGACCAAGGTCTATGTTCCAGGCCGTCTCTTCCCCGAGATTCGCGTGCCCCTGCGCGAGATTGCACTCACGGGTGGAGAGCCGCCCTTCCGTGTCTATGACACGTCCGGCCCCTACACTGACCCTGCCGCGCTCATTGACATCCACGCTGGCCTCCCCCGCCTGCGCGATCCCTGGATCGACGCGCGCAGCGATACCGAACGCACCGAGGGCCGGCAGGTCCGTCCCGAAGACAATGGCCTTCGCTCCGGCTCCGCCGCCCGCCCCGAAACCCGTCCCTTCGCGCACCCCAACCGCCGGCCCCGGCGGGCGAAATCGGGTGCGGTTACGCAGCTGGCCTATGCCCGCCGCGGTATCATCACCCCTGAGATGGAGTTCGTCGCCATCCGCGAAAATCTCGGCCGGGAAGCAGCGCTCGCAAGCTCGCGCGACGGCGAAAGCTTCGGCGCCGAAATCCCCGCTCATGTCTCCCCCGAGTTCGTCCGCTCGGAAGTCGCGCGCGGCCGCGCCATCATCCCGGCCAACATCAACCACCCCGAGCTCGAACCCATGGCCATCGGCCGCAACTTCCTCGTCAAGATCAACGCCAACATCGGCAACTCGGCCGTCGCCTCGTCCGTCGCCGAGGAAGTGGACAAGATGGTCTGGGCCATCCGCTGGGGCGCCGACACCGTCATGGACTTGTCGACCGGCAAGAATATCCACGATACCCGCGAATGGATCCTGCGCAATTCCCCCGTCCCCATCGGCACGGTCCCCATCTACCAGGCGCTCGAGAAGGTGGGGGGCGTCGCCGAGGAGCTCACCTGGGAGATCTTCCGCGACACGCTCATCGAACAGGCCGAGCAGGGCGTGGACTATTTCACCATCCACGCCGGCGTCAGGCTCCCCTACAT
>NZ_JBRCLD010000037.1:0-11062 GCF_053487655.1 Thermaurantiacus sp.
GTCCATGGGGACGAGCGCGCCATGAAGGTGACGCAGGCGGCCGATTTTGCCTTTGCCGAGGCGCTGGTTGGCCGGGTTGCTGTGACCGGGCTTGGCTATGATGTCCACCGGTTTGGCCCGGGTGACCACCTGTGGCTGTGCGGTGTGAAGGTTCCGCATGACAAGGGCCTCATCGGCCATTCGGATGCCGATGTCGGGCTGCACGCGCTGACCGACGCCGTCTTGGGTGCGATCGGCGAAGGCGACATCGGCCGCCACTTTCCTCCTTCGGATCCGCAATGGAAGGGGGCGTCTTCCGACCGGTTCCTTGCCCATGCTGCAGCGCGTGTTTCTGCGCGCGGCGGGCGGATTGCCCATGTCGACGTCACCGTCATTGCCGAAGCGCCGAAGGTTGGACCGCACCGCGACGCGATGGTTAAGCGGATTGGGGAAATTCTCGGCGATCACCAGCCGATGGTGTCGGTAAAGGCGACCACCACCGAGGGCCTCGGCTTTGCCGGGCGGCGCGAGGGGATTGCAGCCCAGGCGGTGGCAACCGTGCTTCTGGCAGCTGCGCCATGATTGACGAGGAAATGCGCGCGCTCGCCCAGCGGGTGGTGGACGAAAATCGCGCAGCCGGGCGGAAGCTCGCCGTTGCGGAAAGCTGCACTGGCGGGCTGGTCGCAGCTGCGATCACCGCCATTCCCGGATCTTCCGACGTGTTTGATCGCGGCTTTGTTACCTATTCGAACGAGGCCAAGATGGAGCTGCTCGGCGTCTCTGAGGAGATCCTGGCAACCCTTGGCGCCGTCTCGGAGGCAACGGCCTGGGCGATGGCCTCGGGGGCCATTGAGCACAGCAAGGCCGATGTCGCGGTCTCGATTTCAGGAATTGCAGGGCCTGGAGGGGGGACCGCCAAGAAGCCGGTTGGAACCGTTGTCTTTGCCCGCGCCCTGCGCAATGCCGGGGGTGGCGTTGCCGACCATGCCCATCTCGCCGACGTCCATGAGATGGGCGATCTTGGCCGCGACGAGATTCGCCGCCAGGCCGTGCTCATTGCGCTGCGGCTGCTGCTCCCGTGAGCGCGGAGCCGTAAAGCTTCCGGGCGCGGGCCTCGAAGGCGGCGACCATATGGCGGAAGGCCTCGTGGAAGACGGCGCCGGCAAGCCGCTCGAACAAGCGCGAGCGGAAGCTGAAATCGACCGCGAAGCGCACCCGGGTGCCCTGCCCTTCGGGCTCGAACATCCAGTCGTTGGACAGGTGCTTCAATGGCCCACTCACATAGTCGACATGGATGGCGCGCGGCCGGTCTAGCGTTACTCGGCTGGTGAAGGTTTCCCGGATGGCGCGGAAGCCGACCGACATGTCGGCGACCATAAGCGTCTCGCTTCGCTCCCGGATGCGGGTGGCAGCGACCCAGGGCAGGAACTCGGGATAGGCGCCGACATCCGCGACGAGGTCGAAAAGCTGGCCTGGCGCAAAGGGAAGGAAGCGGTCTTCCCGGTGGCTAGGCAAGCGCTGGAACCTTCGCAAGGCGGGCCGCACGCGCCGCCTTCAAGCGCGCGAAATCAGTGCCGGCATGGTGGCTCGAGCGTGTGAGCGGGCTTGCAGACACGAGGAGGAAGCCCTTGGCCTCAGCAACCATCCGGTAGCGCGCGAAGGTCTCGGGCGGCACGAATTCAACCACCGGCGCATGCCGGGGGGTGGGCTGGAGATACTGGCCGATGGTCAGGAAATCGACTCCGGCAACCCGCATGTCGTCCATCACCTGGTGGATTTCAAGCCGCTCCTCGCCAAGCCCGACCATGAGCCCCGACTTGGTGAAAAGCGAGGAGTCGAGGGTCTTCACCCGCTCAAGAAGCCGCAGCGAGTGATAGTAGCGGGCGCCGGGGCGGATGGTGGGGTAGAGCCGCGGTACGGTCTCAAGATTGTGGTTGTAGACATCGGGCCGGGCCGCGACGATGGCCTCGACGGCGGCATCGGCCTTGTTGCGGAAATCGGGCGTGAGAATTTCGATCGTGGTCGCTGGCGCACGGGCGCGAATGGCCTCGATCACTTTCACAAACTGGGAGGCGCCGCCGTCTGGCAGGTCATCACGATCAACGGACGTGACGACAATATGGGAGAGGCCGAGTGCAGCGCAGGCCTCAGCGACATGGACAGGCTCCAGCGGGTCAACCGGACCGGGCATGCCCGTCTTCACATTGCAGAAGGCGCAAGCCCTTGTGCAAGTGTCGCCAAGGATCATGACGGTCGCATGCTTCTTCTGCCAGCACTCCCCGATGTTGGGGCAGGCCGCTTCCTCGCAAACGGTGTTGAGGTTGAGCTGGCGCATGAGAGTCTTCGTCTCCCGAAAGGCAGGCGAAGTGGGCGCGCGCACGCGCAGCCACTCGGGCTTGCGGGCGAAGGGAATCGGGGTCGCGTTCGTCACGGCCTGTCAACTAGGCCCTGGGCGTAGCCGCGGCAATTGCGGCCTGGCGGCGCGGCGGGCCGCAAGAGAGCCTCACAGGCCATGGAAGCGAGCGAAGGATTCGAGCGGAGCGCGGGCAGCGCGGAAGCTGTTGGCGGGGTCGTCTGGGTCCCGGTAGCCGATCGCCATGCCACAAAAGAGCATCCGCTCTGGCGGCAGGTTGAGGAATTCGCCGATCGTCCTTGGGTAAATGGCCCAGCATTCCTGCGGGCAGCTGTCCAGCCCCTCCTCGCGCAGCAGGAGCATGACGGTCTGGAGATACATGCCAAGATCCGACCATTGCGGCGGGCCCATGCAGCGATCAACCGAACAGAAGAGGGCAAGCGGTGCGCCAAAGAACTGGAAGTTGCGAGCAAACCACATGAGCCGCTTCGCCTTTTCCTCACGCGGGATGCCAAGCGCACCATAGAGCGCCTCGCCGACCTCGAAGCGATAGTCCCGATAGGGCGAAGGCAGAGTCTTCGGGTAGATGTCATATTCGGTTGGCTCGCCAGTGGGCGCGTCCATAACCCGCCGCGCCATAATCGCCTTCAGCTCGGCAAGCGGCGCGCCAGCGACGACATCGATGTGCCAGGGCTGAAGATTGCCGCCTGAAGGCGCACGCGCGGCTGCCTCCACCACGCGCCGGATGACGGCGGGATCAACCGGGGTGTCGCGGAAGCCCCGGATCGATTTGCGACTGCTGACGGCTTCGCTGACCTTCATGCTCTCGTCCTGCTGTTGTGACCTTGCAGGCGATTGCCTAGAAGGTGCGCGTGCTGTCCAGCCTCCCCAATCTGCTTACGCTTTCGCGGATTCTCGCCGTGCCGCTCTTCGTGCTTCTTATGTGGCAAGGCAACTGGATAACCTATCTCCTTGCTTTTGCACTCTTCTGCGTTGCCGGAATCACCGACTATGTCGATGGTTACCTGGCCCGGGCGCAAGGGACGGTCTCAAAACTCGGGATCTTCCTCGACCCGATTGCCGACAAGATCATGGTGGTGAGCGTCATTGTGATGCTCATCCACAACGATGCCATCAAGGGCTGGACCATGCTGCCAGCGCTCATCATCATCCTGCGCGAAATTGCCGTTTCGGGCTTGCGCGAGTTCCTTGCGGGGCTGCATGTCTCGGTACCGGTGTCGCGGCTGGCGAAGTGGAAGACGGCGCTGCAAATGGTGGCACTCGGAGCGCTGATCCTTGGCCAGGCCAGCGCACGTGTCATGCCTGGTCTTCCAGTCCACGAGGTGGGGCTGGCAGCGCTGTTCCTGGCAGCCGGGCTCACGCTGGTGACGGGCTGGGACTATCTTCGCACGGGTTTGCGGCACATGGACTGACGGTGCGACTGATGGTGCGCCTTCTCTATTTCGCCTGGGTGCGCGAAGCGATCGGCGTGGAAGCCGAGGAGGTGCCGCTTTCTGGCACAACGACACTTGCAGCGCTTGCTGAGCAGCTGAAGGGACGCAGCGCAGGCCATGCCCGGGCGCTTGCGGACCTCGGGCGGCTGCGGGCGGCCGTGAACCAGGACTTCGCCGGCTGGGACGCGGCCGTCAATGACGGCGACGAGGTGGCGCTGTTTCCGCCCGTGACAGGCGGCTGATGTTTGAAGTCCGGATCGCGGCCGAGGCCTTCGATGTCGCGGCTGAACATTCGCGACTGTCAGCGCTTGGGCCGGGCGTGGGCGCAGTCGTCCTGTTTACCGGGCAGGTGCGCGATGAGCCCCTGTTCCTTGACCATTATCCGGCCATGGCGAGGCGACAGGTTGCAGCACGGCTGGGCGAAGCCCGGGCGCGCTGGCCGCTCTTGGGGGCAATTATCGTCCACCGTTTCGGGCCCCTTGGAGTTGGCGAGGGGATCGTCCTCGTCGGCACGGCTGCAGCGCACCGGGCAGCCGCATTCGAGTCCGCCGCCTTCCTGATGGACTGGCTCAAGACGTCTGCCCCTTTTTGGAAGCGCGGGAAAAGCGGGTGGGTCGAGGCAAAGGCGAGCGACGAGGCGGCAGCAGCGAGGTGGCAGCAATGACCGGCATCACCCTCTATCAGTTTGAGATTTCGCCCTTTGCTGACAAGGTGCGGCGGGCGCTCAGGTGGAAGGGGCTCGACTTTGCGGTGGTCGAGGTTCTGGTCTCGAAGCGCAACGCCCACCGGGCAGTCTCGCCCACGGGCAAGTTTCCTGTGCTCGTGCACGACGGGCGCGCCATTGCCGATTCGACCGACATCTTGCGCTACCTTGACCAGACTTTTCCCGAGCCTCGGCTTGCACCCGACAATCCCCGCGACGCCGCGCTTGCGGCCATCTTCGAGGACTGGGCGGATGAGAGCCTCTATTTCTATGATCTCACCATGCGGCCCTGGCCGCAGAACCGGCAATGGTTCCTCGATGATCTTCTGGCGCACGAGAAGGGCGTGGTGCGCGGGCTGCTTGCCCGGGCGATCCCCGGCGCGATTGCGAACGTGGCCCGCATGCAGGGGCTGGGACGCAAACGCGAGGCCACGGTGGTGGCCGATCTTGAAGCCCTCTATGGTGCGCTGGAGGGTTGGCTCGAAGGGGTGGACTGGCTGGCCGGGCCAAGGCTGTCGAGTGCAGACATTGCCGTTCGCGTGATGATCAATGTCCTTGACCGCACGGTCGAGGGGAAGGCCTTGCGCATGGGCCGGCCACGGCTGGATGCTTGGTGCCGGCGTGTGGATGCAGCTGCTCCGCCTGAGGGGATTTCGGTCACGCCTTGAGGATGACCTTCCCCATGGCCTTGCGGTCCATGAGCATGCGGATGGCCCTGCCCCCTTCGGCGAGCGGCAGGCGGGCGCCGACATGGGGCCTGAGCTTGCCCTCGGCAAACCAGCAGACGAGCTCCGCCATGTTGGCGCGGTGGACATGTGGCTCGTGCATGGTGAAGGCGCCCCAGAAGACACCGACGATTGCAGCTCCCTTGATGAGGGGGAGGTTGAGCGGGAGCTTGGGGATTTCGCCGGCCGCAAATCCGACGACCAGGTAGCGGCCGTTCCAGGCAATCGCACGGAAGGCCGGCTCGGTGAAGCGGTCACCCACGGGATCGTAGATGACATCGGCGCCCTTCCCTCCTGTCAGCGCCTTCACTCGTTCCTTCAGGTCCTCGGTCTCGTAGTTGATGCCGGCCTCGGCGCCATGGGCACGGGCCAGCTCCAGCTTTGCTTCTGTGGAGGCAGCAGCGATGACGCGCGCGCCCATCAGCCGGCCCAACTCGACCGCGGCAAGGCCGACTCCACCGGCTGCGCCCAAAACCAGGAGAGTCTCGCCAGCCTTGAGGGCGGCGCGCTGTTTGAGCGCATGGTGGGAAGTGCCGTAGGTCATGGTGAACCCGGCCGCGAGCTCCATGTCGAGACCGTCTGGGACCGGCACACACTGATGCTCGGCTGCGAGCAGTTTTTCGGCAAAGGCGCCAGTGCCAGTCATGGCGATGACGCGGTCCCCAGGCGCAAAGCGGGTGACACCTTCGCCCACCGCCTCGACGGTGCCCGCTGCTTCGCCGCCGGGGACAAAGGGGAGCGGCGGCTTGAACTGGTAGAGGTTCCGGATGATGAGCGTTTCCGGGAAGTTGACTCCAGCCGCTTCGACGCGCAGCAATAGTTCGCCCTTGCCTGGCGCCGGATCGGGCAGCTCCTGCCATTCGAGCAGCTCGGGGTCTCCGTGGGTGGTGCACACCAGGGCTTTCATGCGCGTCTCCCTTCGCTATGGGGATAGGCAAGCGGGAGGATGCGGGCAATGGGCGGTGGCCTGCCAAAGATTGCGGTGTTCGGCGCAGGGCTGGTGGGAGCCTATGTCGGGCTTCGCCTTGCACCTCATGCCCGCCTCACCCTGATCGGGCGGGCGCCGCTGGTGGCGCGTGCGGCCGAAGGCTTGCGCGTGTCGGACATGGACGGCTTCGACCTCATTGTCACACCAGGCGAGATCGAAGCGACAACGGCGCTCGAGGGCCTTGCCGAGTCCGACCTGGTGCTGGTTACTGTCAAGTCCCACGCGACTGCCGAGGCGGCGGCTGCCATCGCTGCCCACGCGCCACCCCGCGCCCCTGTGGTCTCATTGCAGAACGGCGTTGCCAATGTGGAGGTGCTGCGCGAGGCGCTACCCGGGCGCACCGTGCTTGCCGGGATGGTGCCGTTCAACGTGGTCGAGGCCGAGCGCGGCCGCTATCACCGCGGCACTGGCGTTGGCGGCCTCATGGTCGAAGCGCATCCGGATCTCGCGCCCTTTCTTCCCTGCTTCGCGGCGGCCGGGCTCGCCCTCGAGCAGAGTTCGAACATGCTTGGCGTTCAGTGGGGCAAGCTTCTCGTCAATCTCAACAATGCCGTCAATGCCGTCTCTGGTGTGAGCCTCATGGAGCAGCTGCGCCAGCGCGGCTACCGGCAGGCCTGGGCGATGGCGATGCGCGAAGCGATGGCGCTCACCAGGCGGGCCGGGATCCGGCTCGTTGACCCCTTGCCAATGCCGATCGAGCTGATGCCAGCCATCATGAGCCTTCCCGACAAGCTCTATTTCTATGTTGCAGCGCAAGCAGGCGGCGGCAGGGCGCGCGTCGATCCGCACGCGCGCTCGTCAATGGCAGATGATCTGGCGAAGGGCCGCCGCACGGAAGTCGATTACCTGAACGGCGAAGTGGTGCGGCTTGCCCGCCGGCTTGGGCGGGAGGCGCCTGTCAATCAGCGGATGGTGGAGCTGGTGCGCGCAGCCGAGGCCGGTGCGCCGCCGATTCCGGCTGCGGTGTTGCTCCAGGAGTTGCGCCGGGCAAGCCGCAGCCGGCGGTAAGCTGGAGGTCGCGCCGCCGGCTGCACGCTGCAAGCGGGACCGTGACGGCCGGAGGCCTTGCAGCCAAGCTCAGGCAGCAAGCGCGCGTTCCGTGGCCTCAAGGATGGCGCGCTTCGCGTCGAGTTCGGCGGCCTCATGGGCGCCACCGATGAGCGTTGCGCGGACGCCGCGGGCGATGAGCGCATCGTAGAGGCGGCGTTCAGGAAGCTGGCCAGCGCAGATGATGACAGTGTCAACGGCAAACAGGGTGGGCTCTCCATTGACGAGCGTGTGGAGCCCTTCGTCGTCAATCGCGATGTAGGTGACGCCGCCCAGCATCCTGACCCCGCGACGGGTGAGCGTGAGCCGGTGGGTCCACCCGGTCGTCTTGCCAAGAGAGCGGCCGGGTGCGCCTTCCTTGCGCTGCAGCATGACGACTTCGCGGTCGGCCCGTGCGACTTGTGGCACAAGGCCGGTGACGCCGCCGCGCGGGTGGTTCACGAAGTCGAGGCCCCATTCCTTCTGGAAGGTGGCGATGTCGAGCGCGGCAGACGGGCCGGAATGGGTGATGAGCTCGGCGACATCAAAGCCGATCCCGCCTGCCCCGACGATGGCAACCTTGCGGCCAATGGGTTTCCGGCCGAGGATGGCATCGATGTAGCCGATCACCTTGGGGTGATCGATGCCGGGGATGTCGGGGATACGCGGAGTGATGCCCGTTGCCACGAACACTTCGTCATGGCCGGCCTCGGCCAGCATGTCGGCAGTGGCGCGGGTGTTGAGGCGCAGATCGATGCCGAGAAGCTCGATCTGGCGGCGAAAGTAGCGCAGGGTCTCAGCGAATTCCTCCTTGCCGGGGATGCGCTTGGCGAGGTTGAACTGGCCGCCGATTTCGGCCGCGGCTTCATAGAGCGTGACCTTGTGGCCACGTGCTGCCGCCTCGGTTGCGAAGGCGAGGCCAGCCGGGCCAGCGCCGACGACGGCAAGGTCGCGCTGGCGCTTGGCCGGCGTCGAGACGAGGAGGGTTTCGTGGCAGGCGCGCGGGTTGACGAGGCAGCTCGTCAGCTTGCCCATGAACGTGTGGTCGAGGCAGGCCTGGTTGCAGGCGATACAAGTGTTGATCTCGTCTTCGCGGCCGTCGCGCGCCTTCAGGACGAGGTCCGGGTCGGCGAGCATCGGCCGGGCCATGGAGACGAGATCGGCGTGGCCGGCGGCGAGCACGGCTTCCGCAACATCGGGCATGTTGATCCGGTTGGAGGTGATCATGGGCACGCCGACATGGCGGCGGATGCGGCCCGTCACTTCGGCAAAGGCCGCGCGGGGGACCATGGTTGCAATCGTTGGCACCTGCGCCTCGTGCCATGTGAAGTGGGTCGAAATGATGTTGGCGCCGGCCTTCTCGACTTCCTGGGCAAGGGTGATGACCTCCTCGCCCGACATGCCGCCTTCGAGCATGTCCATGGCCGGGATGCGGAAGATGAGGAGGAAGCGGTCGCCAACAGCAGCGCGCACCCGGCGGACAACTTCGACGGGGAAGCGCATGCGGTTCTCGAAGCTGCCGCCCCAGCGGTCGGTCCTCTGGTTGGTCTTCGCAACCAGGAAGGTGGACAGCAGATAGCCGGCCGAGCCGATGATCTCGACTCCGTCATAGCCGGCGAGCTTTGCCATGGCCGCGCAATTGGCGAAATCGGCGAGCTGCTTTTCGATGCCGGCTTCGTCGAGCTCGTTGGGGACGAAGCGGCCGATGCGCGAGCGGACTGGCGAGGGGGCAACGCAAGCAGGCGTTGCAGCAAGCGGGCCGGCATGGAGGATCTGGAGGCAGATTTTCACTTCCGGGTCGGCGGCGTGGACCGCTTCGGTGACCAGGCGGTGCTGGGCTGCCTCTTGTGGCGTGGAAAGCTTGGCGCCGCTGCCCGTTGCCTCCTCGTTGGGGCCAATGCCGCCAGTGATGATCATTGCAACCCCGCCACGCGCCCGCTCGGCGAAATAGGCGGCCATGCGCGCGAAGCCGCCTTCCACTTCCTCGAGCCCCGTGTGCATCGAGCCCATGAGGATCCGGTTCTTGAGTTTGAGGAACCCGAGGTCGAGGGGAGTGAAGATGTGTGGGTAGCGCGGGTGGGTCATGGCGAGCGGCGGTGGCAGCGCGCCCCGCTCCTGTCACCCTCCCCTTTTCCCGCGGCTGCGGCAGCCCGTCGCGGGGTCAGATGTGGAGTGCCGGGCCCCTGACGGCGATGGCGGCTTCCTTCACGGCTTCGCTGTGGGTGGGGTGGGCGTGGCAAGTGAGCGCGATGTCTTCGGAACTGGCGCCGAATTCCATCGCCTGGGCGGCTTGTGCGATCATGGTGCCAGCCATGGTGCCAAGAATGTGGACTCCAAGCACGCGGTCTGTCGCGGCGTCGGCGATGATTTTCACGAAGCCGGCGGTGTCGCGGTTGGTCTTGGCGCGGCTGTTGGCAAGAAAGGGGAATTTCCCGACCCGGAGCTCGTGACCGGCGGCGCGTGCCTCCGCCTCGGTCAGGCCGACGCTCGCGGCTTCCGGCATGGTGTAGACAACGGCAGGGATGACCGTGGGGTTCACATGGCCGGTGTGACCGGCAATCCATTCGGCAACGGCATGGCCCTCGTCCATCGCCTTGTGGGCGAGCATGGGGCCCGGCGTGACATCGCCAATCGCGCGGATATGGGGAACGGAAGTGCGGAACTGGCCGTCCACTTCGATCTGGCCGCGGGCATTGGGCGTCACTCCGGCCTTCGCAAGTGCAAGGCCATCCGTGTTGGGGCGGCGGCCGACGGCGAGCAGCACGCGGTCCGCCACGAGGGTTTCGGCCGGGCCGCCAGTGGCAGGCTCGATGCTGACCTTCGCCTCGGCGCCGTCGCGGGCGATGGCGGTGACCTTCATGCCCGTCCGCAACGCGAGGCCCTGCTTGCCGAGGATCTTCGCGAATTCGCCGGCGATGTCCGAGTCCATGGCCGGCACGATCGACGGCATATATTCGATGACCGTCACTTGCGCGCCGAGCCGCTTCCAGACCGAGCCCATCTCAAGCCCGATATAGCCTCCGCCGACGACGACGAGGTGGCGAGGCACGGCAGTGAAGTCGAGCGCTTCGGTTGAGGTGACGACCACCTCGCCATCGGGGACAAGACCAGGCGGGAAGAAAGGCTCAGAACCCGTTGCAATGACAATGTTCTTAGCCGTCACGAGGTTTTCGCCGACGGCCACGCTGTTGGGGCCCTCGAAAGCGGCAGCGCCCTTGAGCCAAGTCACCTTGTTCTTGCGGAACAGAAATTCGATCCCGCTCGTCAGCTCCTTGACGGCCTTTGCTTTTTCCTTGAGCATAGTCTCAAGATCGAGCTCGACCCCTTTGAAACTAATGCCGAACTTGGTGAGTTCGCCGGTTGCGGCTGCGGCATAGAGTTCGGAGGCGTGGAGGAGCGCTTTGGAAGGGATGCAGCCGACATTGAGGCACGTGCCACCGAGGGATGCGCGCTTTTCCGCACAGGCCACTTTCAATCCGAGCTGGGCAGCGCGAATAGCAGCGACATAGCCTCCCGGCCCGCCGCCAATGACCAGCATGTCATAATCGGCCATGGCTTCTCCCTAGAGGTCGACGAGGAGGCGGGCTGGGTCTTCGATCGCCTCCTTCACGCGGACAAGGAAGGTGACGGCTTCGCGCCCGTCGATCAGGCGATGGTCATAGGAAAGGGCGAGATACATCATCGGCCGGATGACGACCTGGCCACCGCGCGCGACTGGCCGCTCCTCGATGCGGTGGAGGCCGAGCACGCCCGATTGCGGCGGATTGAGAATGGGGGTGGAGAGGAGCGAGCCGAAGACGCCGCCGTTGGAGATGGTGAAGGTGCCGCCCTGCA
>NZ_JBRCLD010000038.1:0-15193 GCF_053487655.1 Thermaurantiacus sp.
ATGGCCCGCGCCGTCGATGCCGCGCGCGGCCGCTGTCCTGGCCTCCCGGTCCTCGCCCCGACGCCCCGCGCTCCCCGCCTCACCCAGCGCCGTATCCGCGAGCTCGCTGGCGGGCCTGGCGTCATCCTGCTGTGTGGCCGCTTCGAGGGGATGGACGAGCGCATCTTCGCCGCGCGGCAAATCGAGCCCTTCTGCCTCGCCGACATCCTGCTCTCAGGCGGCGAGCTTGCGGCGCTGGCGCTGCTCGATGCTTGCGTCCGCCTTCTTCCCGGCGTAATGGGCGCCTCCGCAAGCGCGGACGAGGAAAGCTTCGAAACCGGCCTCCTCGAATATCCGCACTACACGCGCCCCCTCGACTTCGAGGGGCATGGCATTCCGGAGGTGTTGCGCTCTGGAAACCATGGCGCCATCGAAGCCTGGCGTCGCGCCCAGGCCGAGAAGGATACCAGGGCATGGCGGCCCGACCTGTGGGAGGCATCTCGCAAGAACCCGCCCTCTGCCGCGCAACCGGAACATCGGCCCGAACGCGAGGCCGGTGATGGAGAAGATGCATGAACCTGTTGCAGACGATCGAGGCCGAGCAGATCGCAAAGCTCACCGCCGCCCGTCCGGTTCCCGCCTTCCGTGCCGGCGATACACTGCGCGTGGGTGTCAAGGTCAAGGAAGGGGACCGCACGCGCATCCAGTATTTCGAGGGTGTGTGCATTGCGCGCGCCAACAAGGGGATGGGCTCCAGCTTCACGGTCCGGAAAGTGAGCTTCGGCGAAGGTGTTGAGCGAGTCTTCCCGCTCTATTCGCCGAGCATCGACTCAATCGAGGTGGTGCGCCGCGGGGTCGTGCGCCGGGCCAAGCTCTATTATCTGCGCGGTCGCTCAGGCAAGTCAGCGCGGATCGCCGAGCGCCGCGACGCGCGTTCGGGTGTCGGAGCCGCGCCTGATGCCGGGGCGGATGCTGGCAGCGCGGGCGAGGCCGCCTGAGCCCGGCCAGCGGCGTCATCGAGGCGGGCGTGCACCGCTTTCCGGTGCGCGTCTATTTCGAGGACACCGACCTCTCCGGCGTGGTCTACCATGCCAACTATCTCCGCTTCCTGGAACGCGCCCGCTCCGATCTGCTGCGCGTCATCGGCATCGACCAGCGCGGCGCCCATGCGCGCGGAGAGGGCGTCTATGCGATTGCCGACATGGCGCTCAGGTTCGTCGCCCCGGCCCGGCTCGACGATGACCTCGTCGTCGAGACACGCTGCCTTGAAGTCGGTGGGGCAACGGTTGTCATGGCGCAGCGGATCTTGCGCGGCATCGATCTTCTGCTTGAGGCGCGCGTTCGTGCGGCCTTTCTGACACTGGGTGGGAGGCCGAGGCGCCAGCCGCGGGAATGGGTGGCCCGCTATCGCGACTTGAGCAGCGCTGTTCAGTCCGCATAAAGAGCCGAGGGGACAGCCACAGGATGGCGCATTCGCCCTGTCATATCGTCAGAGTCATCACCTAGGCCAGAAAGGATCGCGTGGACAAGCTGGTAGCTCCGGCGGCGGGCATGTCGCCGCTCACGCTCTTCCTTGAAGCCGACATCGTCGTGAAGCTGGTGATGCTCGGCCTGTTGGCCGCCTCTGTCTGGTCGTGGGCGATCATCCTCGAGCGGTCGCGCCTGCTCGCGCGCTTAAAGCGCGAAACGGCCGCCTTTGAAGCGCGCTTCTGGAACGCGCGGACGCTTGAGGACATCGGCGGCGGCAAGGGAGATCATCCAGCCGCCGCGCTGTTCCGCGCTGGTCTTGAGGAATGGAAGGCCTCAACCGACGGCCGCTCGGCAATCGACCGCGAGGGCGTGCGCGCCCGGCTGGCAAGCGTCATGGCCGCCTCGATCGACCGCTCGGTCTCCGACCTCTCTGATCGCCTGAACGTGCTTGCAACCATCGGCTCGGTTGCCCCCTTCGTCGGCCTGTTCGGCACTGTGTGGGGTATCATGCGCGCCTTCATCGCCATCGGCCAGACCCAGAACACCAGCCTTGCCGTGGTGGCACCGGGAATCGCCGAGGCCCTGTTTGCAACTGCCATCGGCCTGTTCGCCGCCATTCCCGCCGTCATTGGCTACAACCGCCTGCTTCATCTCATCTCGCGCCTTGAAGATCGGCTGGCGGCCTTCTCCGCTGCCTTTCATGCCATGCTCTCGCGCGAGCTTGACCAGGAGGGCGGCGCCTGATGGGAATGGGCGTTCCCGGCACCGCCAGCGGTCGCCGCCGCAGGCGGGCGCCCATGTCGGAGATCAATGTCACTCCGCTTGTCGACGTGATGCTGGTCCTCCTTATCATCTTCATGGTGGCAGCGCCCCTCCTCGTTACCGGGACAGCAGTCGATCTCCCACAGACGCAAGCGAAGGCCCTCCCCGCCGAGGAGGAGCCGCTCTCCGTCACGCTCGCCCGCAATGGCGCCCGCCAGATCGACGGCGAGACGCTTGCGAACGCAGAATTTGCAGCTCGCTTGGCGGCCATTCGCGAAGCGCGCGGCAATGAGGTCCGGGTCGTCATCCGTGCGGATGCTGCCATCCCCTATGGCGACGTCGCAGCGCTGCTCGCCGACGTGACCGGCGCCGGGTTTACGCGCGTTGCCCTCGTCAACCGGCCGCGCACCGAGCCCAAGAGCCGCCCGTGACCGAGCGCCAAGCACTTTTCATTGCAGCGCTTGCGCACTTCGCGCTCCTTTCTGCGCTGTCGCTTGCCATCCGCCTGGCGCCACCTTCCCCGCCGCCAAGCGACGTGACACCCGTTGAGTTCATCCGCGTGGGTAAAGCGACGGTGTCGCCGAGCCCGGCGGCGCCGGCGCCCGAGCCGGCGATGGTGCTGCCGGCCCCCGACCCTGCGCCCGCACCTGCAGAGGCAGCGCCGGCCGAGGCGCCGGCTCCCGATCCTGCGCCTGCCACCCAGGCGGATGTGCCCCCGCCGGCACCTTCCGATCTTGCGATCCAGGATGCGGTTGTGCGCGAGCCGGTCCGCCCGGCGCCCAGGCCGTCGCCGGCAGCAGCGACTCCAGCCCAGCCGTTCGACGCGAGCGCACTTGAAGCGCTCATCGACCGCTCGGCGAAACGGGCAGCACGACGCCCGCCGGCGGCGGCGGAAGCGACTGCCCGCGGTACGGCACCCGGCACCCCCGGTCCGCAGGCGCTCGCTTCTCTCGAGGCTGCCATCCGCTCCCAGATCGCGCCTTGCTGGAACCCGCCAGTCGGGGGCCAGGATGTAAAGGCGATGACGGTCGTGCTCCGGATCCGCCTCCATCGCGACGGCTCGCTTGCCAGCCCGCCCGAGTTTGTGAGCCAGACCGGCGCAACGGAAGCCAACGCCGCCTACGCTCGCGCTTTCGTTGAGACGGCGCGCCGCGCCGTGCTGCGGTGCAGCCCGCTTGACCTTCCTGCCGAGCTCTATGCCCATTGGCGGGAGTTCGAGCTCAATTTCGACCCGAGGATGATGACGTGATGCGTTTGCCCCTCTGCCGCCTCGTCCTTGCCGTGCTGGCTCTTGCAGCAACACCCGCTGCCGCCCAGCTGCGGGTCGACATCACCGAAGGCTTTGCAGCGCCAATGCCAATTGCGGTCCCTGTGTTCCCCACGCCCGCCAACACGTCCACGCCCGCCGGCGATACTGCTGCCCTCGGCCAGTCGGTCGCCCAGATCATCGCTGCCAACCTCCAGGGCGCAGGCCTGTTCCGCCCGATCGACCGCGCTGCGCTTCCCCGCCCGACTGATGCTCAGATCTTCCGGCCCGCCTTCTTCACCTACAGGAGGCTTGGAGCGCAGGCGCTTGTCTCAGGCTTCGTGACTGCCAACCCCGACGGCACCCTGACTGTGGGCTGCTATCTTCACGACGTCTTCGCCGAGGAGGAACTGGCCCGCCAAGGCTTTACCGTGCCAGTCGCCGGCTGGCGCCGAGCCGCCCACAAGTGCAGCGACATGGTCTATACACGGCTGACTGGCGAGGCCGGCTATTTTGACACCCGCATCGTCTATGTCTCTGAAGCTGGCCCGCGCACCAACCGCGTGAAGCGGCTCGCCATCATGGACCAGGATGGCGCCAACCACCGGTTCCTGACCGGTGGACAGAATATCGTCTTGACCCCGCGCTTTGCACCCAACCAGCAGGCCATCAGCTACATGAGCTTCGAGGGGAACCGGCCCCGGGTATGGATCTACAACATCGGCTCTGGCCGGCAGGAGGCGGTTGGCACCTTCCAGTCAATGACCTTCGCCCCCTCTTTCACGCCCGATGGCAGCCGCCTTCTCTTCTCGGTGATGGCCTCGGGCAACGCCGATATCCACGCGATCGACCTCAAAAGCCGCAGCAGCAGGCGGCTCACCAGCGCAAGCGCTATCGACACCTCCCCCAGCATGAGCCCCGATGGCCGCCGAATCGTGTTCGAAAGCGACCGTGGCGGAACTCAGCAACTCTATGTCATGAACGCAGACGGCAGTGGTGCTGAACGCATCAGCTTCGGCGAGGGTCGTGCCGCAAGCCCGGTGTGGAGCCCGCGCGGCGACCTCATCGCCTTCGTCCGCATCCGCGGCGGCCAGTTCCGCATCGCCGTCATCCGCCCCGATGGCAGCGGCGAGCGGATTTTGACCGACGGCTGGCAGGACGAGAACCCGAGCTGGGCGCCAAACGGCCGGGTCATCCTCTTCACCCGCACGGAGCGCGGCGGCCGCTCGACCTTGCGTGCTGTCGACTTGACCGGCCGCCACGAGCGCGCCATTCCAACTCCGCTCGAGGCAAGCGACCCGTCGTGGAGCTCGCTCTTGCCCTGACCGAACGCTTGTTTTGGAGCAGCTTCATTTCCTGTGCAGGAAATCCGCGCTAGGGCGCGCCGAAGCAGCAGATCGCAGTCATTGCCATGCAACGAGGGGAAAAGTCCATGTCGCGTCAGCTTGCCTTCGTCACGGTTCTGGTTGCACTTCTGGTCTCTGCCTGCGCCAGGAAGCGGGAGACGCTTCCCCCGCCGCCGCCGCCGCCAACGGCTCCGGTCCTCCCGGCCGAGCCGTCAGCCCCTGTGCCCGGCGTTGGCACCACCGCCGTGCCCGGCAGCATGGCCGATTTTCTTGCCCGCGCTGGCTCGGACAGGATCTTCTTCGGGCTCGACCGCTACGATCTTGACGCGGACGCCCGCGCCACGCTCGATCGCCAGGCCGAGTGGCTGCGCCAGTATCCAGCCGTCCGCGCCACCATCGAAGGCCACGCCGACGAGCGGGGAACACGCGAGTATAATCTGGCCCTTGGCGAGCGTCGGGCCAATGCCGCGCGCAACTATCTCGCCGCCCAAGGTATTGCCGCCTCGCGCCTCTCGGTCATCAGCTATGGCAAGGAGCGGCCCGCCGTCGAAGGCTCCAACGAGGACGCCTGGGCCCAGAACCGCCGCGCCGTCACCGTCCTCGTCTCTGGCATGGCCAACTGACGGCGTCGGGAAGCTGACCGGCGCAGTCGGATTTTTCCTGCGCCCTGCTTCCCTCGTTGCCGGGCTGAGACTATAGAAGAGGGGCAGGCGCTCCAGAGCCGACCCCGAGGAGATGACATGAGCGTTCGCCCTTGGCGCGACATCGTCCGGCGCAAGAGCCGGCAGATCATGGTGGGCCGCGTGCCCGTGGGTGGTGACGCCCCGATTACCGTCCAGACCATGACCAACACGCCGACCGAGGATGCTGCGGCCACAATCGACCAGATCCGCCGCTGCGAGGAGGTCGGTGCGGACATCATCCGCGTATCCTGCCCGACTGAGGAAGCAACAGCTGCCTTCCGGCGCATCACGCGCGCAGCTCGGGTGCCAATTGTTGCCGACATCCATTTCCACTACAAGCGCGCGCTCGAGGCCGCCGACGCTGGTGCCGCCTGCTTGCGCATCAACCCAGGCAACATCGGCTCGATGGAGCGCGTGAAGGAAGTGGTGCGCGCCGCCAAGGCGAACGGCTGCGCCATCCGCATTGGCGTGAACGCTGGCAGCCTGGAGAAGCATCTTCTTGAGAAATATGGTGAGCCCTGCCCGGAAGCCTTGGTCGAGTCTGCGCTCGAACATGCCAAGCTCCTCGAAGATGCGGACTTCCACGAGTTCAAGATCAGCGTGAAGGCCTCTGACGTTTTCTTAGCGGTTGCTGCCTATAATGAGCTTGCCGCCCGCACTGACTATCCCCTCCATTTGGGCATTACAGAGGCCGGCGGCCTTATCGGCGGCACAGTCAAGTCGGCAATTGGCCTTGGCATGCTGCTCTGGGCAGGAATCGGCGATACCATCCGCGTCTCGCTTTCCGCCGAGCCTGAGGAGGAAGTGAAGGTCGGCTTTCATATCCTGAAATCGCTTGGAATTCGGGCCCGGGGGGTGAAGATCGTCTCTTGCCCTTCGTGCGCGCGGCAGGGCTTCGATGTCATCCGCACGGTTGAGACCCTGGAAGCGCGCCTTGCCCATATTACGACGCCCTTGTCGCTCTCGGTGCTGGGCTGCGTCGTCAACGGCCCCGGCGAAGCACGCGAGACGGACATTGGCTTGACCGGTGGCGGCAACGGCCGCCACATGGTCTATCTTTCCGGTGTCACCGACCACCATGTGACAGACGAGCGGATCATCGACCACATCGTCGAGCTGGTCGAGAAGAAGGCTGCCGAAATCGAGGCCAGGACGGAACAGGCGGCTCTGCGGGCAGCCGAGTAAGGCAGCCGCGACCCTTCCGCCGGCCGCCGGCTCTGCGGATGGGCGGCCTGCCGTCCGCTGAGCCTGCGCATGGCCCCGGACCTGTGCGGGGAAGGGGTGCCTGCTCCCGGCAAGCCCCGGGGTAGCCGGCAGGCGCGTTGCAGCAAGAGTCGCTGGAAGGCGAGGGCAAGCCACCGCAAGCGCGAAGCGAAAGCGGCTGCAGCCGGCTAAATTCCCGTCCGGCTTGCCGTTGATTGCGCAAGGGACGGAACTCGGGCGAAGCGGCGAGTGGCATCACAAGGCGCCGCGACCGCCAGCCGGATGCGGAAGGTCCATGCGTCATTTCAAGCCTCCGCTGATTGCACCCGACACCAACCCGCTCGAAGCTGCGTTGCGGACGGCTGAACCCCTGTTTGCCTCCGCGCACCTTGGCCTTTGGCTCTATGATTTCTCTGCCGGCACCCTCTGGTGGAGCCGGTTGACATCACACATCCACGAAACCTCCTCTCGGTTCCAGCCGACGATCGAGGAGGCGCTCGCCTTCTACCTGCCCGACGCCCGCGCCGGGATCGAGGCCGTTATTGCAGAGGCGCGGGAGCGCGGGCGCGCCTGGGATGCGACCTTTCCGATCAGGACTGCCAAAGGCCGGTTGCGGCTGCTGCGCTCATGCGGTCTTGCCTTTGCTGAGGGCGGCGTGCCGCGCTGGCTGGCTGGCACCTGCGAGGATGTGACGGAAGCGACCGCGCGCAGCACCGAGCATGCGCGTCTCGCCCTTGTCGTCCAGCAGATGACGAATGCCGCTGTCATCGCCGACCGCGACGGCCGCACACTCTGGGCCAACCGGGCCTTCGAGCAGCTGACCGGCTACAGGCTGGCGGACTTTCTCGGCCGCAAGCCTGGCGAATTGCTTCAGGGGCCGGGCACCGATCCGGCGACGGTTGCTGCCATCTCTCGTGCGATTGCAAGAGGTGCGCCGTTCGCAGGCGAAATCCTGAACTATCGTGCGGATGGAACGCCCTACTGGATCGAGCTTTCCATCTCCCCGATCCGCGATGACCAAGGCGCGCTTTCCGGCTTCGTCGGGATTGAAAGTGATTCGACCGCCCGGCGCGCTCTCCAGGAGGAGGCTGCGCGCGAACTTGCCCTGCGCTGCGAGGCCGAGACGCTGCTGCGGGAAATCGTCGATGCTGTCCCGGTTGCGCTTTCGGTCTACGACCGCTGCGATCGGTTCGTGACCGGCAATCGGGCACTCTATGAGACCTTTCCAGCGTTTGCTCCTCTGTTCACGCCGGGCACGCCGCTTGCAACGACAATCCGGGCCTGGTTCCGCCACAACGCTGCCGATGCTGGCGGCGACGAGGCCCGGCTCGACAAGCTGACGGAACGCGGGCTTGCTGCCGTCCGCGCTGGGCTCGTGGGGGTCGAAACCCGGCTTCCCGATGGCCGCTGGCTCCTCTCCTCGGCACGGCGGACGGCCTCAGGCTACCTCATTTGGGTACGCACCGATATCACCGCCTTGAAGCAGGCCGAGCTCGAAGCGCGCGACCGCGCCAGCCGAGATCCTCTGACTGGCCTGCTCAACCGGGCCGGATTCATGGGGCTTCTCAAAGCGATGGCCGATCGCCATGCTCGTGAAGCCCCAACCACACCCCCTGCTGGGTGTCTCATCGTCCTCGATGTCGACCACTTCAAGTCGGTGAACGATGTTTACGGCCACGACGCTGGCGACAGGCTGCTGATCGCAGTCGCTCGCCGGCTGGAGCGAGCCATCCGCAAGACCGACCTTGCCGCCAGGCTCGGGGGTGACGAATTCGCCCTCTTCTTGTGCGGGACCAGCAAGGCCGATGCTCGGGCCAGGGTCGAGGCGATCCTTGCAGCTGCCTCGCGGGCGGTCCCGGTCGGCTCTGTCCGGCTCATTCCTTCCCTCTCTGTCGGTGTGGCGCTTGCTGGCCAAGACGGGAAGGATTGCGAGACGTTGCTGCGCCATGCCGATCGCGCCCTCTATGAAGCTAAGCGCCAAGGCCGGGGCCGCGCCGTCTTCTATGCTGACCGGCTGGCCGAGGAGCTTGCGGACCGGCGCCGGCTTGCCGAGCGGCTGCGGCGCGCGCTCGACTCTGGCGACATCGACGTTGCCCTGCAGCCGCAGCTCCGCCTGGCCGATGGCGCCATCGCTGGCTTCGAAGCGCTCGCCCGCTGGACTGACCAGGGCCGGGCTGTGTCGCCGCTCGAGTTCGTCGCCGCTGCGGAGGAACATGGCCTTGCCGAGCGGCTTGGGCGCGCTGTGCTTGCCCGCGCTCTTGCTGCTGCCAAGGCCTTGCGAGACTCGACCGGACGGCCTTTGCGTGTGAGCGTCAATGTCTCAACTGCGCAGCTTTTGGCTGAGGACTTGCTCGACCAAGTGACGACCCTTCTTGACCGGGCCTGCCTTCCTCCTGCAGCACTCGAGCTCGAAGTCACGGAAACCGTCTTTCTCGATCGGTCCTTCACCCGGATCAGCCAGACGCTCGACTGGCTTCGCAAGGCCGGGGTCCGTGTGGCACTCGATGATTTTGGCACCGGCCACGCCTCGTTGAGCCATCTTGGCACACTTGCAGTGGACTGTCTCAAGATGGACCGCAGCTTCGTTGCCGCCATCGGGCAGGACCGTCGCCGCGAACTCATCGCCCGCACCATCATCAGCCTTGCCCGCGGGCTCGAGCTTGATTGCGTGGCCGAGGGAGTGGAGACGAAAGCGCAGCTGCGCTTCCTCGAAGGCCATGGCTGCACCCTGGTGCAAGGCTATCTCATTGGCCGGCCGATGACAGTTGCGGCAGCCCGCGCTCTCCTTGAAACGCACCCGTCAGGGGCGACAAGCGCGCCCCTCCTTCCGCAGGCGCGGCGCTATATCTCTGGCCCACGCGGCTGAGATGTGAAACCCATGGGCGGCAGTCGGCCCTGGGTGCAGCGGCCAGGGGCCCTCCGCTTCCCATGTCGCCACATGAGGACCGGAAGATTGCTCAGGCGGCTCTTGAGGCGAAGGGCTCAGCTGTCTTCGCTGGCAACGCGACGGGACTGCCGGCCAGCAAAACATGCTTGCCCGCCGCGCCAAGCGTGACCCCCCGGCCGAGGCCGTTTGCGGTCTTGCAGATGGATGCTGTGAGGATGGCCGCCAATGGTGGGCGCGGCAAGGATTGAACTTGCGACCCCTGCGGTGTGAACACAGTGCTCTACCACTGAGCTACGCGCCCGAATGCCACGGCCGGCGAGGAGCGCTCGGCTAGGCGAGCGCTGGCGCGCTGTCAACTGCGCGCCGCCGGCGGAGCGAAGCGCCGACCAGGCCGAACCCGGCGATCATCATGGCCCAGGTTCCCGGTTCGGGGATAATCCCGAGCGGATAGACCTGGCCCGAGGGGAAACGGATGTTGAGCCGATGCGTGATGTTCCGCCCGATCGCGTTGCGTGCCGTGATGTTGAGGATCTGGAAAGTGCCGGAATAGTCCGTAAAGGCGAAGCCCTCTGCGCCTGCTGCGACGGAGGCATTGGCAGCGAAGCGCCAGATCCAGTCGAGAAGCGCGAGGCCGGGATCGAGCTCGACGGTGAGCTCGAAGGGAAAGACAGTGTCTTCGGGGCGAACGACGATGGAGGAAAAGCCGCCGCTCACCCCCCGGACCCGCGTTTCCTTGCCCAGCGTGTGCACCTTGAAGGTGCCGAAGTCCTGAAGGCCGCGCACCAGCGCCACCTCGTCGAGGACCGCAGGATCGACCGAAAGGCCACCGCGGTAGATGCCCATCTGCATGAAGGCGGCTGTCGAGGCGCCAGCAAAGCCCGCGCCCGCGAAGCTGGTGGACTGGTTGCCTGACATCTGGACAGTGAAGGTCATGAATACCGGTTCCAGCAACGGATCAAACAGCATCCGTTCCGTCCAGGCGCCACCTCCGGTCCCGATCGTTACTGTCGTCTGGTCACCGAAGCCCCGGGCGAACGCCTGCCCGCGCATCACTCCCTTTGGCTCGGCCCGCGCGAAGGCCTGAAAGAAGTTGCCGGCCGTGCCAGTCCGCACACAGGAGATGGTCACGCCAATTTCGGCCGTGCTCGCGCATGGCAAAATTGACGCGCCGTCGATCACGCCGCTCACGGTTCCGAAATAGCCCTGAGCGGACGCAGGCACGGCGGCTGCCAAACCGGCGCCGAGGAATGCTGCCAAAGCCCGTGTTCCCATCCCGACCCTCCGTCTGGCTCGCTTGGAGAATGCCATCCGCAGCGCCGAGGGACAAGGCTCAATGGGTGACGGGCGCCTCGACCGGCGCGGGTGCAGCGGCCTGCTCGGCGGGGTCGAGCACGGGTAGCGGCGAGACCGGCCGCGCAAAGGCCCGCGCGATTACCTCATCCACATGCGCGACCGGCACAATGGTGAGGCCAGCCTTCACATTGTCCGGGATCTCGGCCAAGTCCTTCTCGTTCTCAGCCGGGATGAGCACAGTTGAGATCCCGCCCCGGAGTGCAGCGAGCAGTTTTTCCTTCAAGCCGCCAATTGCAAGTACCCGGCCTCGCAGAGTGACTTCGCCCGTCATCGCCACATCGCGGCGAACGGGGATGCCGGTCAGCGTCGAGACGATGGACGTCACCATCGCAACGCCGGCCGAAGGCCCGTCCTTGGGTGTTGCACCTTCCGGCACATGGACATGGATGTCCTTTTTGGCGAGCGTCTCGCTGTCGATCCCGTAGGCCGCTGCCCGTGCTTTCACGAACGAGAAGGCCGTTGTGATCGATTCCTTCATGACATCGCCGAGCTTGCCAGTCTGGACGACACTTCCCTTGCCAGGAACCGTCACGCTCTCGATGGTCAAAAGATCGCCGCCGCTCTGGGTCCAGGCAAGGCCAGTCACGGCGCCGACCTGGTCTTCGGCTTCCGACATGCCGAAGCGGAACTTCCGCACGCCCAGGAATTCACCAAGATTGTCAGGTGTGATGGTGAAAGCCTCACCCTTCTTCTCAAGAATCCGCCGCAGCGACTTGCGTGCCAGCTTGGCAAGCTCGCGCTCGAGCGTCCTCACGCCTGCCTCTCGCGTGTAATAGCGGATGACATCCCGAAGTGCCGCATCGGTGACGGCGAACTCGCCCTCCTTCAGCCCATGGGCTTCCATCTGCTTGGGCAGCAGATGGCGTTTGGCAATCTCGACCTTTTCCTCCTCCGTGTAGCCCGAAAGCTGGATGATCTCCATGCGGTCGAGAAGTGGCTGGGGCATGTTGTAGCTGTTGGCCGTGGTCACGAACATGACCTGGCTCAGGTCGAAATCGACTTCCAGATAATGATCGTTGAACTTGGCGTTTTGTTCCGGGTCGAGCACTTCAAGCAGGGCTGAGGCCGGGTCGCCGCGGAAGTCATGGCCCAGCTTGTCGATTTCATCGAGAAGGAAGAGCGGGTTGGATGTGCCGGCCTTCTTGAGGTTCTGGATGATCTTGCCCGGCATCGAGCCGATGTAGGTGCGCCGGTGGCCGCGGATCTCGGCCTCGTCCCTCACGCCGCCGAGCGACTGGCGGATGAATTCGCGGCCGGTTGCCTTGGCAATCGAGCGCCCGAGCGAGGTCTTGCCAACGCCAGGCGGCCCGACCAGGCAGAGGATGGGTCCCTTCAGCTTGTTGGTCCGGGCCTGGACGGCCAGATATTCGATGATACGTTCCTTCACCTTCTCAAGGCCGTAGTGGTCGGCCTCGAGCACGGCTTCGGCGGCAACAATGTCCTTCTTGATCTTCGAAGTCTTGCCCCAGGGCAGTGACAAGAGAACGTCAAGCCAGTTCCGCACCACTGTCGCTTCCGCCGACATCGGCGACATCGCCTTCAGCTTGCGGACCTCAGCGATCGCCTTTTCGCGAGCTTCCTTCGAAAGCTTGGTCTTGGAAATCCTCGCTTCGTATTCGGCAGTCTCGTTGCCATCGTCATCGTCACCCAGTTCGCGCTGGATTGCCTTCAGCTGTTCATTGAGATAGTATTCGCGCTGGGTCTTCTCCATCTGCCGTTTGACACGGCTCTTGATCTTCCGTTCGACTTGGAGGAGGCCGATTTCGGCTTCCATGTGGGCGAGGACGAGCTCGAGCCGCTTCGCGACGTCGGTTTCCGAAAGAAGTGCCTGACGGTCTGCGATCTTGAGGTTGAGATTGGCGGCAATGGTGTCGGCCAGCCGGCCGGGATCTCCCATGGTCTCAAGCTGGCTCGCAAGCTCGGGGGAGGCCTTGCGCGCCTGCTTGGCATAAGTCTCGAACTGCTTCAGGACGGAACGCTCGAGCACTTCGCCTTCTGCTCCCTGCGGCGGCAGGTCGACAAGCTCGGCAAGCGTTGCCACGAGATGCTCGCCAGCGAGCACGAGAGACAGCACTTTGGCCCGGCGTCGCCCTTCCACCAGTACCTTGACGGTGCCATCGGGCAGCTTCAAGAGCTGCAGCACGGTTGCGATTGTGCCAACATCATAGAGCGCGTCGCGGCCCGGGTCCTCGTCAGACGGGTTTTTTTGCGACAGCAGGAAGATCGACTTGTCGGCCTGCATTGCGGACTCGAGCGCCTTGACCGATTTCTCGCGCCCGACGAAAAGCGGCACAATCATGTGCGGGAAGACCACGATGTCCCGGAGCGGGAGCACGGGAAGAGTGATGTCCATGGCAGCGCATATGGGGCGCTCGATGCGCAAGCGCAATCGTGCGCGAAGGTTGAAAGCGCTGCCGGTTTAGTCTCCGGCCAGGCGTGGTGCCGGCCCGGGCAGCGTGACGGCTGGCGTTGCGGAGAAGCGGACGGGGTGACGGGCCACTCGGACTCGCCCGGCCTTGCCTTGGTCCACTTCGACGATGCAGCCATTGTGCACCACCTGGGGGTCGGTCAGCAGAGTCTCGCGGTCATTGACCACGCAGCCGACGGCGCCGGCGCGCGTGAAGCCTTCCATGAGCTCAGCGACGGTGCGCTTGGCAACTTCGGCGCCGATTGCGGCCATCATCGCCGGCAGATTGGCAAAGCGCCCGCCGCCCGTGTCAAACACCGGGTCAGCGAGGCTTTCGGGGTGCCCGAGCGCGTCTCTGAGCGCGCGGAACTCGACATCCTGCAACGCCGACAGGGCCACCCAGCCATCCTTCGCGCGCCACAGCCGGCCGAAGGTGGCATAGTCTGGCATCGGCGCTTCCGGCCCGTCGACGAAGGCCTGATTGTACATGCCCTCTACCCAGTTGAAGGCGACAGCGGCATCGAGCATTGCGACTTCGACCTTCTGGCCTGCGCCGGTCCGCTCGCGAGCGAAAAGGGCAGCGGTAATTGCCTGGGCAGCCGTGATGGCTGTGACCTTGTCGAAGATGAGCGTGCCGACCAGCTTTGGCTCGGGCTCGGCGCCGGCCTGCAGCGCGCACACGGCAGAGGCGGCCTGCACCACCGGATCATAGGCCCTGAGGTTTGCATAGGGCCCGCTCGGGCCGAAGCCGGTAATCGAGCACCAGATGAGGCGCGGGTTCCATTCGGCGCAGCGCTCATAGGGCAGGCCGAGCTTGGCCATGGTGCCGGGGCGGAAATTCTCGATGAGCACATCTGCCCAGGAGACCAGCGCCTCGAAGCGTGCATGGGTTGCCGGGTCTTTCAGGTCGAGCTTCTCGCCGCGCTTGCCGCGGTTGACGGCGACATAGATGCCCGAGACCCCGCCGCGCCGCGCCCCGAAGCCAGTTACCGGGTCACCTTCGGGGCTCTCGAGCTTGATGACGTCTGCGCCCTGGTCGGCAAGCCAGCCCCCCGCCATGGGGCCCGAGACGATTTGTGACAGGTCGAGCACCCGGATTCCGGCCAATGGTCCCATGCGCTACTCCTCCCGCGTGTTGACATAGGGCGCAGGCTTGGGCCCGCCAGCAGGCGCTTTCGGGAGGGGCCGCAGAGGGCATTGGTCCAAAGAGGCGATTAGAGGTAAAAAAAGAGTGTTTTCCCTCTTGCGTTCTGGAGCCCGCGTGTTTACTGATGGCGAAGATCAACCAAGGAGGATGACCCAATGCGCGAGATTCTGGTTAGTGTCGATGTGTTTGCAGCTATTTGGGCCCTACGGCGGCCTGGAGAGCAGACCGAAAATGACGTGCTGAGAAGGATCTTGGGCGTAAAACCGCTCGTGGCAGACAGCAACCGCGGCTTACCAGTCGAGAACCCAAGCGCTCGGCTTCAAGAGCGCTCCGCCCTTGATATTGCGCCTACGATCGACGATCATTTAGAGGGAAAGAGCTCTGAATTGAAGGGTCGAGTTGAGACGTTTGGAGGGGAAGTTGGGATGGGTAAAGTTAGATGGGTTGATGATATTCACAAGGCATTTTACGATCTTGGGGGTCGAGCTTCGCTTCACGCGATCTACAAACACGTTGCTGCTCAAAGGCGTGCTGCCGGTCGCTCGGTGCCCAAGACATTGGAGGCGACTATACGGCGAACCATAGAAGATCATTCTTCGGACTCAGCCAATTTTCGCGGAGTTGATCTCTTTGCGAAGGTCGGGCGTGGAGAATGGGCACTTCGGACGCGCTGAAGTTCACCCCTTCAGCGCCACCGCCTCGCTCCTGCG
>NZ_JBRCLD010000039.1:0-9111 GCF_053487655.1 Thermaurantiacus sp.
TACCCAGTCGAGCAGGAACGTGCCCCGGACCTCGCTCGAGCCCCAGCGCACGAGGCGAAGATCCGTGTCAAGCTCGATGCCCGTGAAGCGGGCCTTGTCTTGCGTGTAGAGGAAGACTGGGAGCTCATCCTCCTCCTCGCCCGTCGGCAGGAGGTAGATGAAATTGACAAAGCGGCTATGGTAGCCGGCGACGTCGATGCGCCAGCCCTCGCCGCGGCCGCGCAGCGTGCCCTCAATCCCCTGGGAGCGCTCCTTGCGCAGGTCGGGATCGCCGAGCTCGAAAGCCTGGGTTGCAAAATGCGGGCCATTCGAGAGCAGCTCTTCGGCAGCCGGAGCACGCTCGGCATGGGTGTAAGAGAGACCAGCGCGCACCCCCCGCCCAAGTGCGAGCGAAGCGCCAACCGATGCCGAGACCGCGTTGAAGCCACGATCGAAATCGACCACATCCGAGCGCACGTCGGTGCGCTCGAAGCGGGCCGACACTTCCGCCTTGAAGAGGGCAAGATCAAACTCCTGCAGGGTGAACAGGCCGAACTGGCTGGAGCGGTTCTCAGGAATATAGGCCTCCTCGCCTTCGGCATCGAGCCTGCGCGAGAGGAACTGGAAGCCACTCGCACCCTTCCAGCCCTCCTTCTCGCGCTGGACGGCCTCAAGGCGGAGCTCGCCACCCTTCGAGGCAAAGGTGGTGCCGATTTCGCCATCCTCTTCAAGCTCATCGTGAACATAGTCGGCATAGCCTGCGCGCAAGCGCAGCCGGTCGAGGAAGCCGTCGCCGAGGGCAGCATCGAGCCGGAGGTCGACCCGGGTCTGGCGCATGTCGAGGCGGATGTCGCCATGCTCCTCCCCATGCGCCTCCCCATGCTCCTCCTCATGGTCGTGAGGGAGTTCGAGGCGGTTGGGCACACCATAGCGGTTCTCAATCCTCGTCGCGGCAACGCCGACCGAGCTGTCGCCGCCGAAGAACCAGGTTGCGCCACCCGAGACGTCGAAGCCGCGCGCTGCCGTGTTGTCGAGCTTGCCAGTCAGGTTGACCTCGTCGGGGTCGAGACCGGCGGCAAGCGCTTCCTCACGCAGCGCACGCGAATAGACGAACCCACCGACCCGCTGGTCACGCGCATCAAGGAAGCTGCCAGTCGCATTGACGACAAAGTTCGGCAGGACCGCGACATCGACGCTGCCAGCGATCTGGCCCTCGCGCGCCGCCGTGGCATAACCGGCCTGGGCATCAAGGTGGACCCGGCCTTCTGGAATGCCGCGCGGGATTCGCCGGTCGTAGAGGTTGACAACCCCGCCGATGGCCGAGGAGCCATAGAGCAAAACTTCGGGCCCGCGCACCACCTCGATTCGGTCAGCAGCGAATGGCGAGAGGGCGACCGCATGGTCGACGCTGGTGTTCGAGACGTCAAAGCTGCCGATTCCGTCGGTCAGCACCCGCACGCGCTCACCCTGCAGCCCGCGCAAGACCGGGCGCGAAGCATTGGGGCCAAAGAAGGTGGACGACACGCCCGGCAGGCGCGCCAGAGTCTCGCCAATTGTCGAGCGCGTCTCGCGGGCAAGCGCGTCCGCCGAAAGCACGGAGACACCCGACAGCACGAAGAAGGCCTCGCGCGGGTAGGGCGCCGTCACGACGATCTCGGGGTTGGGGTCCATGTGGGTGTCGCGGCCTGGCGTATCCTCAGCCAGCGCCGGGCTCGCCACAAGGGCGGTGGTCGCAACAAACAGAGTCCGCATCACATTCTCCGGAAGGGCAATCGCCCTCGGGTTAGATGTGATGTTGTATCAAGGCAAGACTCTTGGCGTCTGCTCACCCCGGAGCGGCCGCACGCAGCTCTGCCCGCAGCGCATCAATAGGCACCAGCCGGCCACGCTCTTCCACATGCCAGAAGGTCCATCCGTTGCACGAAGGGAGGCCCTGCACGGCAGCACCCACTTGGTGGATCGAGCCACTGCGCCCACCGTCCAGCACAAGGCTGCCATCCGCCCGGACCCGGGCGTGGATCCGGCGCCGCGGGCAGGTCAGCATGGAACCCGGCTTCAGCCGCCCAGTCTCCACCAGCGCGCCGAAGGGGATCCGGCGGGCAGCGCGAGCCTCCGCAGTCACTTCAAGGTCGGCTGCAGCAAGCGGAGTGACGGCTGCAATCCGGGCACGGGCGAGATCGGCATAGCCTGGCTCGCGTTCGATCCCGATGAAGCGGCGGCAGAGCCGCTTGGCAACAGCTCCGGTGGTGCCGGTTCCCAGAAAGGGGTCGAGGACCAGATCGCCCACGCGGCTGGTGGCGAGCAGAACGCGCTGCACCAGGGCTTCGGGCTTCTGTGTCGGGTGCGCCTTATGGCCAGCGCATTTCACCCGCTCGGCGCCAGTGCAAATCGGCAGCCACCAGTCCGAGCGCATCTGGACGCCCTCGTTCAAGGCCTTCATCGCCTGATAGGCGAAGTGGGGTCGCGACTCCTTTGACCGCGCTGCCCAAATCAAAGTCTCATGGGCATTGGTGAAGCGGGTGCCACGGAAATTGGGCATCGGGTTGGCCTTGCGCCAGATGACATCGTTCTGGATCCAGAAGCCAAGGTCCTGCATCGCCGCACCGACGCGGAAGATGTTGTGGTAAGTGCCAATGACCCACAGCGCTCCATCGGGCTTGAGCACCCGGCGCACCTCGCTGAGCCACGCCCGAGTGAACGAGTCATAGGCCGCAAAGCTTTCAAACCGGTCCCACGCCTCCGTTACGGCATCCACCTCGCTGCCATCGGGCCGATTGAGGTCGCCACCAAGCTGGAGATTGTAGGGCGGGTCAGCGAAGACGAGATCAACCGAGGCAGCAGCAAGCTTCGCCATCTCCGCCACGCAATCGCCGGTAATAATCATCAAAATCCCCTCGCTCGAAGCCGCGGCATGCAGGCTGCATGGGAAGGGAATCTCCGGTCAAGTCATGGAGTTGAGACGTTATCCCCAGGTCTGGACTCCGGATTGGTGAGTGCCACTATGGCTTGAGTCCCGGTGGCAAGAAGAACCTCTAGATATTGCGGCTGTGGCCGAAAGGACTCAGCGGCCAAGAAACCTCGCGACCGGTGCGAAGGACCGGCGATGCGCCGGCGAGGGGCCGTGCCGGGCGAGTGCGGCGAGGTGCGCGGGCGTGCCGTAGCCCTTGTGGGCGGAGAAGCCGTAGCGCGGATCCTTGGCACAAAGCTCAACCATCAGGGAATCGCGCGCCACCTTGGCGATAATCGAGGCCGCCGATATGGCCGGCTCGCGCGTGTCGCCGCCGACGATGGCCTCGACCGGGAAGGCAAGTGACGGCGCCCGGTTGCCATCGATGAGCACGAGGTCGGGCGGGCCGCAGGCGCGGGCAAGCGCATCGATAGCCCGGGCCATCGCGAGCATGGTCGCAGCAAGGATGTTGAGGCGGTCGATCTCCTCGACCGAGGCCGAGCCGAGCGCGACCTCGGCCGAGCTCCGGATCCGGGCGTCAAGCCGGAGCCGGGCCGCAGGGGACAGCGTCTTCGAGTCAGCAAGGCCGGGCACATGCGAACTGAGGCGCACCGCAGCCGCGACCACGGGCCCGGCAAGCGGCCCGCGCCCGACTTCATCGACTCCGAAGACCCTCATCCCGAGGCGAGAGTCCAACCATGCCCCAGCGGCCCGTGGCCAGCGCCAAGGCCAGGCGCATGGGCAAGTGCCCCTGCCACATAGGCGCGCGCTTCGGCCACGGCGCGCTCGAGCGGGAGGCCCTTCGCCAGCCCGGCTGCCACGGCGCTTGCAAGCGTGCAGCCAGTGCCATGGGTGTGGCGGGTTGCCATCCGAGGGGAGGCGAAGCGGCGGTTGCCCTCATGGCTGGCGAGCCAGTCCACCACCTCGTCGCCATCACCTGGAAGATGGCCACCCTTTGCAAGCACGGCCCGAGCGCCGCTCTCGAGCAGCTCCTGCGCTGCCAGCAGGAGGTCAGCTTCATCCTCGACTTGGGTTCCAGCGAGCGCCTCGAGTTCGGGAACATTGGGCGTTACGACGGCAGCCATCGGCAAAAGCCGCGCCGAAAGCAGGCCGACTGCCTCCGGCGCCAGCAGGAAAGCTCCGCCCTTGGCGACCATGACCGGATCGAGCACCACCGGGCCAGCAAAGTCCGCGAGGGCATCGGCGACAGCGTCGATGGTCGCATCATGACCGAGCATGCCGATCTTGACAGCATCGGCGCCGATGTCGGTGAGCACGGCGCGGACCTGCGCTGCAACGATGTCCGGTGGTACCAGATGAACGGCAGCAACGCCCAGGCTGTTCTGAACGGTGATGGCCGTCACCGCCGTTGCGGCGTAAGCGCCGAGCAGGGTTATGGTCTTGATGTCAGCTTGGATGCCCGCACCGCCGCCCGAGTCCGAGCCGGCGATGGCGAGCACGCGCGGGAGCATCTTCAGGCCGCAGCCCTGACCGCCTCACAGACATCCTCAACCACGCGGGCGACGAGGGCTTCGTCATCGGCTTCCGCCATCACACGGATGAGCGGCTCCGTGCCCGATGGGCGGACCACAAGGCGCCCGCGGGAGCCGAGCTCCGCCTCGACATGCGCGATTGTCGCCTTCACACGTGGATCCTCAAGCGGCTTGCCGCCAGCGAAGCGGACATTGCGCAACAGCTGCGGGACGGGAGTGAAGAGGTTCAAGACTTCGCTTGCCGGACGATTGCCAGCCACGAGAACAGCAAGAACCTGCAACGCTGCCACCAGGCCATCGCCGGTTGTTGCATGATCCGCGAGGATCACATGTCCCGACTGCTCGCCGCCCAGGTTGCAGCCGCGCGCGCGCATCTCGGCAAGCACATGGCGGTCGCCAACGGGGGTGCGCGCAAGCGCCAGCCCGAGCGATGCGCAATAGCGCTCAAGCCCCAGGTTGGACATGACAGTTGCGACCACAGCCCCGCCCTTCAGCCGGCCAGAGCGGACGAAGGAGCACGCGATCAAGGCGAGAATCTGGTCGCCATCGACAATCCGCCCCTGCTCGTCGACGAGAATAAGGCGATCAGCGTCGCCATCGAGCGCAATGCCAATCTGGGCGCCGCTGGCGACGACGGTTGCAGCCAGCTTCTCGGGGTGGGTCGAGCCACACTGGTCGTTGATGTTGAGGCCGTTGGGCTCAACACCCAGAGTGACGAGGTCCGCACCGAGCTCCCAAAGCGCCTCCGGGGCGACTCGATAGGCCGCGCCATGGGCGCAATCGAGCGCGACCTTCAGTCCATCGAGCCGGGCGCCGTCTGGAAAGCTCGCCTTGACGGCGTGGATGTAGCGGCCGCGGGCATCGTCAATTCGCCGCGCCCGGCCAACGCTTGCATCGCGGGCGCGGGGAACATCCGCCGCAATAAGCGCTTCAATGGCAGCTTCATCCGCGTCCGAGAGCTTGTAGCCATCGGGCCCGAACAGCTTGATCCCATTGTCGTAATAGGGGTTGTGGCTGGCCGAGATCATGACGCCCAGATCCGCGCGCATCTCGCGTGTGAGCATGGCAATCGCAGGTGTCGGCAAGGGGCCGACCTGCACCACGTCCATCCCGACCGAAGTGAAGCCCGCGGTCAGCGCCTGCTCGAGCATGTAGCCGGAAAGCCGCGTATCCTTGCCGATAAGCACGCGGTGACGATGGCTGCCTTTCAGAAAATGGGTGCCTGCTGCCTGGCCCACTTTCAGCGCCAGTTCGGGCGTGAGCTGCTCGCCATTGGCCAGCCCGCGGATCCCGTCAGTACCGAAATAGCGCTTCCCCATGCGGCTCTCCGTCTCTAGCGCAAGCACTCGTTAGACCCGGAAAGGCCAGGGCGGCAAGGTAGGCGGATGGACGGGGGCAGCGCAGCCGAAATCGGGATCCTCCTGGCAGCAGGCCTCTGGGCAGGGCTTCAGAATGCCCTGGCCGGCGGCGGCTCGTTCGTGACGCTTCCCGCCCTCATGCTGACTGGGCTTGATGCGCGGGTCGCAAACCTCACCTCCACCATTGCCCTCTTCCCTGGCCAGATCACGACCGCGCTTGCCAACCGGCAGCTGACTGGCCCGGTTGGAAACACGGGCTTTCGCCTCCTGCTCGCCATAAGCCTTGTGGGCGGCGTGCTTGGCGCCTGGCTGCTCCTTCAGACACCAACGGGGCTGTTCGCCGCCATGCTTCCCTGGCTGGTGCTGGCAGCAACGCTCCTCTTTGCCCGCGGCGCCTTCGGCCGGCCGCTCGCAGCAACGCATCTCGCGCGCGGGCCCTTGCTTGCTGCGCAGGCGCTCATCTCGGTCTATGGTGGTTATTTCGGTGGCGGGATCGGTTTTCTGATGCTGGCACTGTTCACCGTCGCCGGCGCCACGGTCAAGGCCGCACAAGCCAACAAGAATGCGCTTGCGGCAGCAATGAACCTCTCCGGCGCTGTCGTCTTTGCAGCTTCCGGCGAGGCCGTGTGGCAAGCCGCGCTCACGCTCGGGCTTGCCTCAATGGCAGGCGGCTATCTTGGTGCGCGCCTGATCGCGCATGTGCCCGACCGGGCCATAAAGCGGCTGGTGGTGGCGATTGGACTTGCGCTGTTCGCAGGGCTTCTCTGGCGGGGTTGACCGGGGCCGGCCGCACGCGCTTTGGCGACCTAGATTGGGAGAGACCGATGCCGTTCGACAAGTCCCGCCTGCCCAGCCGCCATGTCTCCGTCGGCCCCGCCAAGGCGCCGCACCGCAGCTACTATTATGCCATGGGGATGACGGCCGAAGAGATCATGCGCCCGTTTGTCGGAGTCGTCTCCGCCGGCAATGAGTCGGCACCCTGCAACACCGCGCTTGATGCCCAGGCCGATATCGCGCGCGAAGGCGTGATCGAAGCGGGCGGCACGCCGCGGCGGTTCAACACCATCACAGTCACCGACGGGATCGCCATGGGCCACCAGGGGATGAAGGCGAGCCTGGTCAGCCGCGAAGTCATCGCCGATTCGATCGAGCTTTCGGTGCGCGGCCACTGCTATGACGCCCTCGTCGGCTTTGCCGGCTGTGACAAATCCTTGCCAGGCATGATGATGGCGATGCTTCGCCTCAATGTGCCATCCGTCTTCGTCTACGGCGGCTCGATCCTGCCCGGCCGCTTCGAGGACCGCGACGTCACCGTCAAGGACGTCTTCGAGGCAGTCGGCGCCCATGCCGCCGGCGCTTGCCCACTCACACGCCTGGAAGCGCTCGAACGAGTCGCCTGCCCCGGCGATGGCGCCTGTGGCGGCCAATTCACTGCCAACACCATGGCCTGTGTGGCAGAAGCGATTGGCCTTTCGCTTCCCAATTCCAACATGGCGCCCGCCCCGCATGAAAGCCGCGCCGACATCGCCCGCGCTGCCGGCCGGGCAGTCATGGCCTGCCTTGCGCGCAACTTGCGCCCGCGTGACATTTGCACGCGCCAAGCCTTCGAGAATGCAGCGCGCGTGGTGGCAGCAACCGGCGGCTCAACCAACGCGGCCCTCCACCTCCCTGCCATGGCGCATGAGGCCGGCATTCGCTTCACCCTGCGCGATGTCGCCGAAATCTTCCGCACCACCCCCTGGATCGCCGATCTCCAGCCCGGTGGCCGCTACGTGGCAAAAGACATGCATCTGGCCGGCGGGGTCTATATGGTCATGAAGACGCTTCTCGACGCCGGGCTCCTCCACGGCGACTGCCTGACAGTCACCGGGCGCACGCTTGCCGAGAATCTCGCGGACATCCGCTGGAATCCAGCGCAGGACGTGATCCGCCCTGTTTCCAATCCGCTCTCGCCAACGGGTGGGGTCGTGGGGCTTTGGGGAAGCCTCGCGCCCGATGGCGCCATCGTGAAAGTGGCTGGCATGACGAACTTGCGGTTCGAAGGCCCGGCGCGCTGCTTCGACTGCGAGGAGGAGGCCTTCGCCGCCGTCGAGCAGCGCGCCTATCGCGAGGGCGAAGTACTCGTCATCCGCTACGAGGGGCCCAAGGGCGGGCCGGGCATGCGGGAGATGCTCTCGACAACCGCCGCCCTCTACGGCCAGGGCATGGGGGACCGGGTGGCGCTTGTGACCGACGGCCGCTTCTCCGGCGCGACGCGCGGCTTCTGCATCGGCCATGTCGGCCCCGAGGCGGCAGACGGCGGGCCGATCGCGCTTGTTGAGGATGGCGACATCATCCGGATCGACGCCGAGGCGGGCTCGATCGATCTTCTGGTGGACGAGGGCGTGCTCGCCGAGCGCCGCGCCCGCTGGCGCTCCCGCGCCCACGACTACCAGTCAGGCGCGCTTTGGCGCTATGCACGAACCGTCGGCCCGGCCCATCTCGGCGCCACCACCCACCCGGGCGCCGCGGCCGAGACCCACTGTTTCGCCGACATCTGACCAGCGACCCGCGCGCCCCTGTCAAATTTCTTGACATGCCCGTTTCCGGCCTGAAATCCCCACCACGGCATTTCAAGGTCTTGGAAGTGGCCTGAAAGTTGGCATGGTTCTTGCGGAAACAGGTCGGTGACGGAAGCCGCAGTCGGCGGCTGCCGTCGAACAGCGGAGGACCGGACATGCTGAGACTTGGACTTTGTGCACTCGCGCTCGCCAGCGCTTCGGGCGCGACGGCGGCCATCACCTGGACCGACTGGACGACAGCGGCGCCGTTGGGAGTCACCGGGACAATGGGACCGGTGTCGGTCGTCGGAACGGCGACTGCCGGCGGGTTCAATGTCGCGCAGACTGCCGGCGGCTTCGATTTCTGGCGCATGGGCGGCTTGGTCCCGTGGCCGGCCTATGACGGGGTGCCGAACTTGCCGCCCAACAACGACTTCGTGGGGCCCGACACCGGCTCCTACACCTTCACCTTCTCCTCGCCAGTGGTCGGCCTCCATGTCGCCATCATCAGCCTCGGCCAGCCGGCCGTCCAGACCGAATGGGCCTGGAGCCAGGCCTTCACCCTCATCGACCAGGGCCAGGGCTACTGGGGCAATGGCAGCTTCACCATCGCCGGCAACACCATCGGCGCCGGCGAGGCGCATGGCATCATCCGATTCAACGCTCCGGTCAGCAGCCTGACTCTGCGCTCGGTCAATGGCGAATTCTGGTCGGGCCTCACCTTCGGCTTCGAGTCGATCGTGCCCGAGCCCATGACCTGGGCGATGCTGATCGCGGGCTTCGGCCTCGTCGGC
>NZ_JBRCLD010000040.1:0-6211 GCF_053487655.1 Thermaurantiacus sp.
GGCTCTCCCTCCTGCCGGCCGGGCGGCCGCCATCCGGCACGTCGGCGGCACCCGCGTCAAGCCCGTCGCCGAAGCGGGCCCGTTCTTTTCACCGGGTGCCCCGACCGGTGCCGGCAGGCTATCGCTGCACCGGGGAGGTCCGAAATGGGTGCGCTGGACGGCAAGGTTGCAGTCGTGCTCGGGGCGGCAGGCCCCGGCAACATGGGGCAGGTCATCGCGCGGCGGCTGGCCGCCGAAGGCGCGAAGCTGGTGGTTGCCGGCCGGCACCTGGGCCCGCTCGAAGCGCTGGCCTCCGAGATCGGCGGCGCCTTCGCGATCGCCGACGTGACCCGCCGGGCCGATCTTGCCGCCATGGCCGAGGCCGCGATCGCCCGCTTCGGCCGGCTCGACATCGCCGTCAACGCGGCCGGCGCCGGCGTCATGAAGCCCTTCCTCGAAACCACCGAGGAGGAGATCGACCAGCTCTGCGCGCTCCAGTTCCGCGGCGCCTTCCTGTTCCTCCAGGAAGTGTTGAAGCGGATCAGCGACGGCGGCTCGATCATCCTCGTCTCTTCGGCGACGGCGACCATCATGCTCGAGAATTATGCCGCCTACATGGGCACCAAGGCCGGTGCCGACCATGTCGCTCGCTGCGCTGCCAACGAGTTCGGCCACCGCGGCATCCGCGTCAACTCGGTCTCGCCCGGCTTTACTGTCACGCCGATGACGGCCGCGGCGGCTGCCACCCCCGGCCTCATCGACGCCTTCGTCAAGGAATATCCGCTCGGGCGGGTCGGAACTTCGGAAGATGTCGCAGCAGCCATTGCCTTTCTCGCCCGCGACGACTGTTTCCTGACCGGCCAGAACCTGCAGGTGAACGGCGGGCTCACCTTGCGGCGCAACCCGACCGGGGCGGAGATTGGCGCCGCGGTTGCCGCTGCCATGGCGAAGGCCGGCTGAAGTGGCACAGGCTGCCGCTGCCCCGGGCCCTGGCTTTCCTGCCGGCGGCCTCGTCGACCCAGAAGTTATCGCCTGCCCCTACGGCTTCTATGCCCGGCTCCACGCCGAGGCCCCGGTCTGGCAGGATCCGGTCACCGGCTTCTTCGTCATCAGCCGCTATGCCGACATGCTGGCGGCGATCCGCGACACCGAAAGCTTCTCGAACGACCTCCAGGTCCTCGATCGCCGGCCGCGCCCCACGCCGCCTGAGGCCGAGCGGATCCTCGCCCAAGGCTATGCAAGGCCGCAGGTGCTGCAGCGCAACGACCCGCCGCAGCACGGCCGCTATCGCCGCCTCATCGACCGGGCGTTCACGGCCAGCCGGGTGAAGGCGATGCAGCCCTATATCGACGGCGTCGTCGCCGAGCTTCTGGCGCCCATCGAAGCGGCCGCCGCGCGCGGCGAGCCGGTCGAGTTCATGTCGGCCTTCGCCATCCCGCTGCCCTCGATCGTGATCGCCGACCAGATCGGCGTGCCGCGCAGCGATGTCGCCAATGTCAAGCGCTGGACCGACGCGCTGCTCGACCCGGTCGGCATGATGATCTCGCCCGAGCGGGAAGTGGAATGCGCCCGCGAGGTGGTCGAGTTCCAGCGCTATTTCGCCGCCCGGATCGCCGAGCGCCGGGAACAGCCGAAGGACGACATGCTCTCCGCCCTCGTTTCCGAGATGGAGGGCGAGGCGCCGCTCTCGACCGAGGAAGTGTTGAACCTGCTCGAACAGCTCCTGACCGGCGGCAACGAGACGACAACCAATGCGCTTGGCTCGGCGCTGCTGCTGCTCCTCACCCACCCGCAAGAGGAAGCGCGGCTGCGCGCCGAGCCAGAGCGGATCGGCAATTTCGTCGAGGAAGCGCTGCGGATGGAAACCCCGGTCCAGGGGCTGTTCCGCGAGACCCGCCGCGATGTCGAAATCGGCGGAGTCACCATCCCCAAGGGTGCGGTCGTCATGCTGCGCCATGGCGCAGTCAACCGGGATCCGGCGAAATTCCCCGAGCCGGACAGGTTCGACGTCTGCCGCGCCAATGCCAGCGCCCAGCTTGCCTTCGGCGCCGGAATCCATTTCTGCCCCGGCGCCATGCTCGCCCGGGCCGAGATGGCGAGCGCCTTCGCCGCGCTGCTCAGCCGGTTCGAAAGCTTCCGCCTGGCCGAGCCGGACTTCGTGCCGCGCTACCGGTCGAGCTTCTTCCTGCGCGGGCTGGAGCGGCTACCGGTCCGGTTCACGCCGGCCGCGGGCTGAGCATGGCCCGGCTGCGGGTTGCAGTCTGGGGCGCCGGCAATGTCGGCTGCCGTGCCATCCGCATGATCGCCGCCAGGCCCGACATGGAACTCGTCGCGCTCCATGTCCGCGCCGGAGCGAAGACCGGGCAGGATGCCGGCGCGCTCGCCGGGATCGGCCCGATCGGGGTTCCCGCAACCTCCGACCCTGGAGCGTTGCTCGCCGCCCGCCCCGACGTGTTGCTCCACGCGCCCCTTCCGGCGCAGATGGTCGAGGGCCGGCGCGACAGCGATGATGCGACGCTGGTCGCCCTGCTCGAGGCCGGGATCAATGTAGTGACGACCGTCGGCTATGTCTGGCCGCACGCCTATGGGCCACAGGTAGCGGCGCGGCTCCAGGCCGCCGGCGAGGCCGGGGGCGCCTCGCTCCACGGCACCGGCCTCAACCCCGGCTTCCAGGGCGATGTGCTGGCGCTGGTGCTCGCCCGGCTGACGAGCGCAATCCGGGGAATCACCATAAGCGAGGCGACCGTCTTCGACCGCTATCCAAGCGCCGAGGTGGTCTTCGGCCTTATGGGCATGGGGCTTCCCCCGCAGGCCTTCGCGGCCCGGACCGCCGGCTATCGCGCCTGGCTCACCGACCTGTTCCGGGAAAGCCTGATGCTGCTCGGCGCCGGGCTGGGCGAAGAGGTGACGGAGGTGGCCGACGAGGTCGAGACCGCGCTCACCGACACCGAGGTGACAATCGCCGCTGGCACGCTTGCCGCCGGCACCATCGGCGCCCAGCGCTGGCGGTGGAGCGCGCAGGCCGGTCCGGTCGCGCTCGTCCACGAGACGCTCTGGCGCGCCGCGGCAGGCATCGCCTCCCACTGGCCCGCCGGCGAGAACATGGTCGGGATCGAGGGGGACCCGGCCATCCGCCTGCCGCTCGCGGCCGGCTGGACGGCCGACGGACTTGCTGCGACCGCAGCCCACGCGGTCAACGCCATGCCGGCGGTCGTGGCCGGGCGGCCCGGGATCCTGACCGCGCTCGACCTGCCGCTCGCGCTCGGTTCCGGCAGCGTCCCCTATCAAAACAGGATGTAGGCAGCCGCGAGCCAATGGCCATGATTGGCCACGAGGGAGACCGCTGCACACGAAATATTATTTTCGGGTGGCAGCAATGGTCGGGCCATTTCGGGCCCGGGGGAAAGGGAGCTGTCATGCCGTCGATCGGGCGCGTCGTCCTGCCGGCCATCCTTTTGGCCGGTGCCACGCTTGCAGGCGCACCGCTCGCCGCCGAGGCGGCCGCGGGCCAGCTGGCCTCGACCGAGGAGGCGAGCAACCAGCTGGCCGACATCGTCGTAACCGGCCGGCTGCGGGCCGAGTATCTTCAGGATGTCCCGCTGGCGATTACCGCCTTCAATGCGGGCGCAGTCGAGCAACGCCAGCTCGACACCGTGGCCGACCTCCAGCGCTTCGTGCCCAATGTCCAGCTCTCCGACATCAATTTCTCCGGGAACGCGCTCGCGGTGTCGATCCGGGGCATCAGCTTCGCCGACCTTGAGAAGACGTTCGAGAACGCGATCGGGGTGTCCATCGATGGCGTGTTCCTCGGCACCAACACCGGGGCCGCCTTCGAGATTGCCGACATCGAGTCGATCGAGGTGCTGCGCGGGCCGCAGGGTACGCTCCAGGGCCGGAACACCATCGGCGGGGCGATCAACATCCGCCGCACCCGGCCGACCGAGGAGGCCGGGGTGCGCGTGCTGGCCCGCTATTCGCGCTACAACAATTTCAACGGGTTCGCGGTTCTCAACAGCGGGCGGATTGCCGACGGGCCGCTGATGGCCAAGGGCTTCGTCAGCTACCGCAAGGGGGACAGCCACACCTTCAACCTTACCACCAACCGCCGCGATGACGGGCCGGACTATGTGAACGGCGGCGTCGCCTTCCTGTTCCAGCCGGAAGACAGCATGTTCGATGCGCTGCTGACGGTCGAATATATGCGCGACCGCAGCCGGTTCCCGAGCCTCGTCAACCTCACCAAGGCGAACCTCACCCCCGCCCAGCAGGCGGACATCATCAACACCGTCCCGCCGCCGTTCCGCTTCGGCGCCGCGCTGGGTCGCGGCGGCACCCTGTGCGATGCCGTGAAAGTCGCCTTCGGAGCCGACACCGGCTGTGACACCGCTTCGCTGGTGCCGATCCGCGAGGCCGGCTTCGACATCGGCTTCGCGCCGATCCCCCACATCAACGAGATGAACCAGTTCGCCGCGACCATGGAGATCCGGGGCGAAGTGCGCGGGGTGCAGATCAACAGCATCACCGGCTACCGCTCCTCGACCGAGCTCCTGATCGAGGAGAATACCGGGGCGCCCCCGGTGCTGGGCGTGCTGCCGCTGTTCGTGGCGGCGCGCGATACCGACTATTCCCAGATGAGCCAGGAACTCACCGCCCGCTTCGACATCGGCACGCTGGCCGACGTCGTCGGCGGGATCTATTATCTGTGGACCGAGTACAAGCTGGTGCCGGGAGTCTACAACAACATCGCCGCCCAGGCCTTCCTGCTCAACGCGCCGATCCAGAATTTCGTCGCCGGCCAGCAGCTCGACAGCTTCGCCTTCTTCGCCGAGGCGATCTGGAACCTCACCGACCGGCTCCGCCTGACGACCGGGGCGCGCTACACCATCGAGACCAAGAATTTCTTCATCAACTCGGTCGCACCCGTGCCGTTTTCAGTGCGCGCGCGCGACAGCTGGGACCGCCTCACCGGCCGGGTCATCGCCGATTACCGCCTGACCGACGACGCCCTCCTCTACGGAGGCTGGTCGCGCGGGTTCCGCTCGGGCGGGTTCAACGGCCGCGCCGCCTCGCCGCAAGCAGCCGCCCGCTCCTATGATCCGGAGACGGTCGACAGCTTCGAAGTCGGCGCCAAGCTCACCTTCCTTGACAACCGGCTGCGGGTGAACCCCACCGCCTTCTACGCGACCTACCGCGACGTCCAGCAGGACATCATCGTCGCCGCACCCGGCGGCCAGGGCACCAACACCTTCGTCGAGAATGCCGGCGGCGCGCGCATCTACGGGTTCGAGCTCGAGGCCCAGGCGCGGGTCGGTTCCCGGATCAACCTGCTCGCCGCCTTCGGCTATCTGAACGCCAAATACACGCGGTTCGAGATCGAGGATCCGGCCAAACCGGGCACCATCATCGACGTGAAGGACCAGCGGCAGTGGCGCCGCTCGCCCGACTTCACGGTCACGATCGGCGGGGACTACCGGCTGCCCGCCGGGCCCGGAGAGCTGGTCCTGTTCGCCAACTACAGCTATATCGACGAATATGCGACGTCTCCCGTGAAAGACCGGTTCTCGCGCGAGATCATCGAGGCCCAGAGCAAGTTCGATGTCTCGCTGGGCTACGAGATGCGCGATGTCGGCCCCTTCCGGGAGGCGCGGATCACCGGCTTCGCCCGCGACATCCTCCACAAGGACAACGGCCGCCTCAACACCACCCTGAACGCCGGCATCTTCTTCTTCGGGGTCCAGGTGCCGGCGCGGATCTTCGGAGTCGAGGCGGTGGTCGGCTTCTGAGCGCGGGCCGACACTATCAGGGCTGGGAGATGACCGCCAGGCGCCTTGCCCTGTATCCAGAAGGGCGAGGAGGTGGGAATGGCCACGGTCGAAGGGCAGGCACAAGCGGCGCCGCTACGCGCCGACATGACCAAGCTCCGCGAGCCCGAGTTCCGCAACACGCCGATCACGCCCGAGCGCTATTTCGCCCCCGAATGGGCGGCGCGGGAGTGGGAGCGGGTGTGGACCAGGACCTGGCAGATCGCCGGGCTGGTTGCCCAGATCCCCAATCCCGGCGACTGGCTGACGGCCGATTTCGGCCCCGAGACCATCCTCTGTGTCCGCGGCGAGGGTGGCGAGGTACGGGCCTTCCACAATGTCTGCCAGCACCGCGGCATGCCCGTGGTCCGCGGCGAACAGGGGCACGCGCGAAGGCTCGTCTGCCCCTATCATGGCTGGGCCTATGATCT
>NZ_JBRCLD010000041.1:0-32489 GCF_053487655.1 Thermaurantiacus sp.
CCGAAGGCCGAGCCGGGCAGCACGCAAACGCGAGCCTCCTCGAGGAGGGCGCGGGCAAAGGCAAGATCATCGCCGCCGACATGGAGGAAGACGAACATCCCCCCGTCAGGCGGGGCGAGCGTGCAGCCAGGAAGGCTGCCAAGCGTGTCGGCTGCCAGCCCTGCCCGCCTTGCGAAGGAAGCGCGATAGGCGCGAAGTTCCGCCTCGGGCACGGCGAGCGCGGCAATTGCTGCATCCTGAACGAACGGGGCAACGCCGAAGATGGCCGCAGCCGACCACTCCTCGAACGCCGGCATAAGGCATGCGGGCGCAATCGCCCAGCCAATGCGGAACCCCGTCATGGCATGGCTTTTCGACAGGCTATCGAGCACGATGGTCCGCCCCGGCGGCCCGTGGACAAGCGCTGAGACATGCCCACCCGAATAGGTGAGCGCGCTATAGACCTCATCTGAGATGAGCCAAAGGTCATGGGCCAGACAAAGCGCAGCAAGGGCGCGGAACCCAGCGGCATCGATGGTGCGCCCGGTCGGGTTCGCCGGTGAGTTCACGAGCACGGCGCGAGTCCGCGCTGTGATCGCCTGCGCGAGCCGCCCAACATCGAGCGCAAACGCCGGCGGGTCCATCGCAACGCCGACCAGCCGGGCACCGGCCGAGGCCGCGGTCCCGGCATAGGTGGCATAATGCGGATCGGGCGAGAGCACCTCGTCCCCCTCGCCGCAGACGAGATGCAAGACGGCTGCAAGTGCTGCCTGCGCGCCGGGGAGCACCACAACTTCGTCCGCTGCCACACCTCGAGCCTCAGCGATGGCCCGGCGCAGCGCCGGCTCGCCCAGCAGCGGCGCATAGCCGGTGCGGCCCGCGGCCAGCGCCGCCTGCGCCGCCGCAATGGCCGCCGCCGGCGCCGGCGCTTCCGGCTGGCCGATCGAAAGCGCGATGATGTCCCGCCCTTGGGACTGCAGCGCGCGGGCCCGGTCGAGAATGGCGAAGGCCTCAGCGCCTCCTGCGGCAAGCATTGGCGCCACGCGCGGCGAAAGCGGCGGCCGACCATTGGCCGCTGGCCGCGACGCTGTTTGCCATTCCCCGCCAATGCCGCCTAGGCTTGCCACGCCCCTAAGCCCTAGCGGAGGACATGCGCCATGGCCAATGCCGAAACCCTCTTCTCGCTCGCCAGCAGCGCGGCGCTCCTCGGCTGGGCGATCCTCGCGGTCGCGGTGTTCCTGCGCGCCCGCGACCTGCTTGTTGCCGCCGCCCGGCTCGTCGCCGCCGTCCTCGCCGGCCTCTATGTCGCGCTTCTGGTCCGTGGAGTGGCGCTCGGCCCCAGCCTCCCAGAGGGTGCCGGCTTCTCGACACTCGCCGGGGTCGAGGCCCTCTTCTCCCGCCGCGAGGCGATCCTCGGCGGCTGGATCCACTTCCTCGCCTTCGACCTCTTCGTCGGCACCTGGGAGGCCGAGGATGCAGGCAAACGCCGCATGCCCGGCTTCCTCCTCCTCCCCTGCCTCGTCATAACGCTGCTGGCAGGCCCCGCTGGCCTGCTCCTCTACCTCGTCTCAGCCCTCTTCTGGCGCAAGCGCTAGCCGGCCCGGTCCAGTTGGGCCTTGAACCACAGGATCGCCGCCTCCCCGTCCCGCCGGGCGATTTCCGAAACCGCTCGGCTGTGGCGGATCCCGTTGCGCAACTCGGCCAGCTGCCCGAACCGCGCTGCCAGTTGCTCGCGCGTTCCGAAACGTGCCGAGAAGGCAGGCCACGCCGCCTTTGCCGTGATGACGCTCTCCAGCTCCCGAAGATCCAGATACTGGACCCGTCGCATGGTCTCTGCTTCGGCCTCCGTGGTATCGAGCAGGCCCCGCCGACGGTCCTTCTCCATCCGCTCATCGACCTTGGCGGCAATATGCTCGGGAAAGGCTGCGCCGTGGCGGTCCACTGCCTCGACCACCAGCCCCCGCAGCGCGAGCTCGATACGCTCGATTTCGGAGTCGAGCTCGCGCAGCGACGGCGAGAGGTCCAGCCGCGCTTTGACCAGAAGATTCTCGATCGCTTCCAGAATGGTCCGCTTGCGCTCGGCGATGAAGGTTTCGAAATCGGCCCTGGTGAAGGGATCGCGCAGCAGGATGTCGAACGCGGTCGGCGAGATGAAATGCGTTTCGAGATTTGCCCTGACGGCTGCTTCCCCACTGCTCGCAATCAGCGCCGGCAGATAGGCATTGGGCAACTTGTCGTTGATCCATCGCCGGTTGGTCTCGCGCTTGAGCGGCGCGCGGTTCAGCACGCTGTCGATCAGTGGCCCGACGCCATTGGCCTGCCCCCACGACGAAGGCACCACATGGTGATCGTCGATCGCATCCGGCTCGGGGAAGGTTCCCGAGACCCAGTCCCGCGCGCCGCCGATCACGAACAGGTTGAAGATGGCGCGGTAGACGGCGCTGGAGCTTCGCGTTTCGCGCTCGAGATCGAGCCGGCGGAAGGAGCTTTCAAACTCGCCAATGACGGGCGGGATGGCCTCGTCAGCTTCGAACCAGCGCCCGAGATCGATGAAGTCGCGCGTGCTCCGGGTTTCGACTGTGCTCGAGTAGCGGTTGGTGAAGATCGATGCCCAATACCAGCGGTTCAGCTTTCGTCGCGCCTGCAATTGCCGCTCGGCAGGCAACCCGCCGATCCGCGCATTGATGGCTGCGAACGCCGGCAGGATTGAGGCGTAGGGCAGAAACCGTCCGGCGGTCACGCCAAACTCCTGGGGGTGCCGGAGCAGCCGCAACGCCTGCTCCAGCGCTTCGACGGCGTCGTTCCACCGGGAAAGAAAGGCCGAAGAGTCCGCAATGATCACCCTGTCCCGGCGACCGCCGTCCGGATCGCGGAACGTCCTAGGCACGCCGGGCACAAGATAGTAGAGATACTTGGGAGAGCAATATTCTTGCGCGAGAATGGACATAACCATCAGCACGTAAATGTTCATCCGATCAGATTCAGCGAACTCAAGCCTATCTGCGACCGAACGATACAAAAGCTTTAGCTTGATATCCTTGGGCTTCAGAAGTGAATTCAGTAGGTCGAATGCGTCAAGACGAACCCCCTTGCTGTTAATCTGCGTAAAAATATCACATACCTTTTCAATCTCAAGGTCGCGGTCGAGCTCAATATAGGATATCTGATACTGCTCGATGATGTCCTTGATCTGCTCGATGAAGCGCATCCCGTTCTCGGCAAAACGTATCGCCTCGGGCTCTTTGCCCGCTCTGCTTCGCCAAAAGCTCTCGTAACCTTGCGCCCAGCGAAAAATCTCAAACCCTCCCTTCCCGACGATAGCGAGGGGAAACCAGTGATTCTCGAATTGACGCTCGGGAACTTCCAAGATCTGGCGACACCATCTGTTTCCCCAATCCTGCCGGAAGGCATTATCGAAGTCCTCCTCCATGAAGCGGGCGACGTCGATGGAGAAGATGAAGCGGTTCTGCCGGCCCGGAAGCACCTTGTCGGGGGCATGAAAGGCATAGTGTATCGCTGTCAGCCGCTGCTGGCCATCCAGAACAATTTGAACCGGAGTTCCACCACCCGGGTGGCCGTAGATAGGTTCGGTCGAGAGGCTTTCGAAATTCTTGCGCGTTCCGCGCCAGAGCAGGAGACTGCCGATGAAAAAATCTTGGAAAATCGAAGCCATCAGCCCGCGGATGTCGGCGGCCGACCACTCGAATTCCCGCTGAAAATCGGGAATGACGAAATGCCCCTCGCGGATGCGCTGGAGCAGGGTGTTGAGGCTGACATGGTCAGGCTTCTGGGCGTGTTTCAAGCTGATCCCCCAAGCGAACTTGAGCGGGAGAGGAAAGCATGGCTGTATCGTTCTGCCAAGCTTGATCCGCGCGGTCAGCCGGTTGCCGCGTTGCCCCTGGCTGGAGCGGGTAGCGGGAATCGAACCCGCGCGTTCAGCATGGGAGGCTGACAGGCTACCACTACATCATACCCGCGCCGGCAGCAGGCGGCGCTACGGGAAAAGGGCGCCGGGGGTCAAGCGCTGGCATGCTCGCGCCGGCGCAGCGCAAGGCCGATGAGACCGAAGCCAGCCACCATCATTGCCCAGGTCGCTGCATCCGGCACCGTGCCGGGAGCCGGCAGGCTCGGCGGCGGCCGCACCGTGGTCGGCGCCACAAGCAGCGGCCAATCCGTGCCCGCTTCACCGACACTCGGGAGCGCGCCAGGGCGTGGCAGGGGTGCCGCCATCGGCCGGGCAACGGGCCCCGCCTCGGCAAGCTCGGGAAAGAGCCCCGTGCCGAGCGGCGCCACAACCACTGGGCAATCGGGCAGCTTCGGCTTTGGCCGCGCCGCCGCCGGGCGCGGCTTCGGCTTTGTTGCGCGCGCTTCGCGGGCCGCCGGCGCTTTCACGGCCTGCACCGTCACCACCGATCCAGCGCCAATTCCACCAGCCAGCAACAGCGCACAGAATTCCTTCAGTCCCATCGTAAGTGTGCACCCATTGTAAAAGGGCGACTCTGCGCCCTGCGACCTCTACGGCAAAATGCAGCCGGATTTGCCCCAGAACAAGGGCGCTCTACATTTGTTTACAACATCTTGTCGGAATCAAGGTTAATAGGCTGTACGCGTGCGCCGAACAGTGCCGAGCCGATCCGCACATGCGTGGCACCAAGCGCTGCCGCAATGTCCCAGTCGCTGCTCATCCCCATGCTGAGGCGCTCGAGGCCATGCCGCTGCGCCAGCTCCCGCAGCAGCGCGAAGAAGGGAGCCGGCTCGCGGTCCACTGGCGGCACGCACATCAGCCCCGCCACCTCAAGCCCCGCTGACCGCGCCTCGGCGAGCAGCGCTGGCAAGGCTGCGATCGCCACGCCGCCCTTCTGCGGCTCATCGCCAATGTTGACTTGGGCGAACAGGAGTGGCTGGCGGCCGGCCTTGGCGCATGCCCGTGCCAGAGCGGCAACCAAGGACGGGCGGTCGAGTGAATGGATGGCATCAAACAGCGCCACCGCTGCAGCCGCCTTGTTCGCCTGCAGCTGGCCGACAAAATGAAGTTCCACATCCGGCCATTCGGAGCGCAGCGCCGTCCACTTGGCTTGCGCTTCCTGCACGCGGTTCTCACCAAACACCTGGTGGCCGGCCGCAAGGAATGGCTGCACCGCATCAGGCGGAACGCCCTTCGCAACAGCCACCAGCGTCGGCGGCGGATGGCCACCGCGCGCAGCCGCAGCGGCCAGTCCGCGCTCGAGCGCAGCCAGCCGTTCGGCCGGCGTGCCGGACAGTTCCGGGGGGCGCGGGGCCATCGCCTTCTTCACCGCCCCCGCCTAGACTTGCGGCCCATGCCTAGGCAACCGCGTCCCCGGCTTCCTGCGCTCTGGCTCATGACCGACGAACGCCTCGGCGACCGGCTGTTCCCGGCCATCGCGGCGCTGCCGCGCGGCAGCGGGATTATATTCCGGCACTATGGGCTTGCGCCTGCCGCCCGCCACGCCCTCCTGGGCGAGGTCGCGGCCGCAGCGCGGCGGCACGGCCACTGGCTGGTCGTGGCCGCCCCACCCCCTGGCACGCGGGCTGCAGCCGTGCACCTTCCCGCCCATAGCCGGCGCCTGCCGCAGCCCCGCCCGCGGCTGCTCACCATGGCCGTGCATACCCTGCAGGAGCGCGCCCGCGCCGGTCGAATGCGTGCGGATCTCCTCTTTATCTCGCCCGTGTTCAAAACCGCTTCCCACCCGGGGGCCCGGCCGCTTGGAGCCCACGGCCTTGCCCGTCTTGCCGCCCGCGCGCCCGCCCCCGTGATTGCACTGGGCGGGATGACGGCGCCTCGGTTCCGCCGGCTCCAGTCAGCCCTGCCGCTCCATGGCTATGCCGCCATCAGTAGCCTTTCCGGCTGCCCGCAGGCTCAGAAGGCGAGCGCGCCGCCCAGATAGACTCGCTCTTCCTCGCGTTTCGGCTCGAGGAGACCAGAGCCCGGAGGCGCCGTGCGATAGCGGACTCCGCCAGTCACCGAGAAGGTCCGCGAAACATTGACTGCGCCAGTTGCCTCAAGGCCGAAGCGCTCGCCGGTCTCGGGTGCCGGGACCGGCGCATAGAGGATCGGGCCGCGCTCGGCGGATGCCACAATCCCGGTCCGCCAGCGCCGGCCGCCGTATGAAAGGCCGACATCGAGTTCCTGCCGCAAGGCAAGACCATTGCCGGGGTCGACTCGGTCCACCCCGCCTGAAAGCGAGAAGCGCTGCCAGCCGAGCGCCATGTCGACGCTGTAACCGCTCGGGCCGGAGGCGGGGCGGCTGGCGGCCCCCAGCACCGTCCGCAAAGCTGGCGCTGCCGGTTCGGCGGAAGCAACCACCGGGCGCGCCACCACGCCAACCGTCACAGGTCGACCGTCCATCGAGCGCGAGGGCGTGAAGCGGAAACTCCGCTCCGGCCCGGAAATGGCCCCAGGCGTGCGCGCCGCGGCCCCGCCGCGACCTGGAGCCTCGCGCGGCAGCGTGAAGTTGAACCGGCTGAAATCGAGCGGTTGCACAGCCGGCGCATCCGTCCGCGGCCGAAACCCAGGGACATCGGCCGCATCCGCCTTGCGCGCGGCCGGCACAGCGCCAGCTGCAAGCGCTGCTGGCGTGGCAAGCAGCAGCAAGGCGAGGGCGGCAATCCGCACCCTCTCCATCTCGCCTGATTCGACCCGCCGTGCCATACACCCCCTCTACTGCACTGAGCGCAGAAGTCCCACGCCCTGCCGCCCTGGCTCGAGTCTTTGCCGCATTCCTGCCCGGATTCGAGCTCCGGTGTGGCTGGCCTGCAACGACCCGGCCGCCAAGCGTTCCTGCGCGCGTGGATAGGATGCTGGCGTGAACGCCTGATGACGGGTATGCGCCCCTGCGGCAGGGAAGCGCTGTCAGCTGGTGGCACGCTGGGTTGGCGCCTTGGCAAGACAACGGGAGTAGAAGGTTTGCGTGTTTACATCCGGCCTTCCTGCGCGACGTCCCATTCCAGGGCACGCACCAGTGGCAGGGCGCGCTTCGTCTTGGCGGTTTCCCTGGCCTTGGGGCTGCTCGGCGGCTGCGAGCGCAGGAGCCGGCCAGAGCCGGCTGTTGCCCGGCCGGAGATCACGTCGATTGGCGTCAACAGCTGGCTGTGGCAGTCGGCGCTGACCACGCTCAAGTTCATGCCGCTGGCAACCGTCGATTCGGCGGGCGGAGTGATCGTGACAGACTGGTATCAGAATCCGAACCAGCCCGATGAGCGGATGAAGGTGCAAGTGTTCATTCTCGATGCCGCGCTCAGGGCCGATGCGCTGCAAGTGTCGGCCACGCGCCAGGTTCGGCAGGGCGGGGAGTGGCGGCAGGCGCCTGTCCGGGCCGGCACTGTGCAGCGCCTGGAAGAGATTATTCTCGAACGCGCCCGCGCCCTGCGCCAGGCTGCAGTCGCCCCACGCTGACTGAAGCGCCATGGACGCACCCACCCCCCAGCCGCCTGCCGCAGACGCCTTCGATCCCGCTGCAGCCGATGTCCGTTGGCAGCGAGTCTGGGAAGAGCGCGGCACCTTTCGTGCCCCGCATGAACCGACAGGCCGGCCGCGCACCATGGTGCTCGAGATGTTCCCCTACCCCTCGGGGCGAATCCACATGGGCCATGTCCGCAACTACACCATGGGGGATGTGCTGGCGCGCGTGCGGCGCATGCAAGGCCATGATGTCCTCCACCCCATGGGCTGGGACGCCTTCGGGCTTCCGGCGGAAAATGCCGCCATCGCCAAGGGAGTGGACCCGGAGAGCTGGACTCGCGCCAATATCGAGGCGATGCGAGCGCAGCTGAAGCGCCTCGGCCTCGCCATCGACTGGAGCCGCGAGCTCGCCACTTGCGACCCCGACTATTATGGCCGCGAACAGGCCCTGTTTCTCGATCTCTTCGAGGCCGGGCTCGTTGTGCGGCGCGAGGCGGACGTGAACTGGGACCCCGTTGACCAGACCGTGCTCGCCAACGAGCAAGTGATCGATGGCCGCGGCTGGCGGTCCGGCGCTCCGGTCGAACGCCGCAAGCTCACCCAATGGTTCCTGAAGATCACTGACTTCGCCGAGGAGCTGAACGCCGCGCTCGCGCATCTCGACGGCTGGCCCGAGAAGGTCCGGCTCATGCAGGAGAACTGGATCGGCAAGTCGCGTGGCCTCAAGTTCCGCTTCGATCTTGCCGCGCCGCCGCCTGGTGCACCCACCAGCTTCGACGTCTTCACAACCCGGCCCGATACGCTGTTCGGCGCGAGCTTTGCAGCCGTTGCTCCCGATCATCCGCTCGCCATCGCCCTTGCCAAGACCGACCCGGGCCTCGCCGCCTTCGTGGCCGAATGCCGAAAGACCGGCACGGCTGCTGCGGCAACCGAGACGGCCGAGAAGCGCGGGCATGACACCGGGCTTTCTGTCCTCCATCCGCTTGCGCCCGGGCGGCAGCTGCCCGTGTTCGTCGCCAATTTCGTGCTTCTGGACTATGGCACTGGCGCCATTTTTGGCTGCCCGGCGCACGACCAGCGCGACCTTGATTTCGCTCGCAAATATATGCTTCCAGTGCCCCGCGTGGTCGCCCCCCCCGGCGACGAGGCGGTGCCCATCGGCGACGAGGCCTATGTCGGGCCGGGCCGGCTCATCAATTCGGACTTTCTTGACGGAATGGAAGTCGAAGAGGCCAAGGCTGCCGTTATCGCCCGCGCTGAGGCCGAGGGCTGGGGCACTGGTGCAACCGTCTTTCGCTTGCGGGACTGGGGGGTTTCGCGCCAGCGCTACTGGGGCACGCCCATTCCCATAATCCACTGCAAGGCCTGTGGCGCCGTGCCTGTCCCGCGCGACCAGCTTCCTGTCACCCTTCCCACCGACGTCCGGTTCGACCGGCCGGGCAAGCTGCTCGACCTTCACCCAAGCTGGAAGCATGTCCCCTGCCCAAGATGCGGCGCGCCTGCCGAGCGAGACACCGACACGCTCGACACCTTTGTTGATTCTTCCTGGTATTTCCTCCGCTTCGCTGGCCCTTCGGCCGACGCCCCGTTCGACCGCGCCGAGGCCGAGAGCTGGCTCCCCGTCACCCAGTATATCGGCGGGATCGAGCATGCCATCCTTCATCTCCTCTACGCCCGTTTCTTCACCCGCGCGCTCCATCGCATCGGCCGCATCGGCTTTGCCGAGCCCTTCGCTGGCCTTTTTACGCAAGGAATGGTCACCCACGAGACTTTCCGCGACGCAAGCGGCCAGTGGCTCGAGCCTTCCGCTGTCACGCGCCGTGGAGACAAGTGGGTGGTGGCCGCAACCGGGGCCCCGGCCTTCGCTGGCCGGGCCGAGAAGATGTCCAAATCGAAGAAGAATGTGGTCGATCCCGACTCCATCATCGACCGTTTCGGCGCTGATGCCGTCCGCTGGTTCATGCTCTCCGACAGCCCGCCTGAGCGCGACCTCGCCTGGTCGATTGCCGGCATCGAGGGGGCCGCCCGCTTCATCCAGCGGCTATGGCGGATTGCCCGGCTGGCTGCCGACAAGGCCCCAGGCGAGGACATGGGCCTCCGCCGCACCGCCCACAAAACCATCCATGGCATGACGAGCGACATCGACCGGCTCCAGTTCAACAAGGCCGTCGCCCGCGCCCATGAGCTTGCCAACGCCATCGAGAAGGCCGCACCTTCGGCCGACCGGGCCTTGGCCGCCCGCACCCTCCTCCTCTTGGTTGCCCCCATGGCCCCCCATGTTGCCGAAGAGGCCTGGGCCGCACTCGGGGAGACCGGGCTTGTCGCGGATGCCGCCTGGCCGGTTGCAGACCCCGCCCTCTTGGTTGACGAGGAAGTGACTCTTGCAATCCAGGTCAATGGCAAGCTCAGGGACACGATCCAGGTTCCGCGCGGCCTCGACCGCGCCGAAACCGAAGCCCGCGCCCTCGCGGCACCCGGAGCCCTTCGCGCACTCGCCGGCCGCGCCCCCAAGAAGGTCATCGTCGTCCCCGACCGGCTGGTCAATCTGGTCGGCTGATGCGCAGGCCTGCTGCCCTTCTGCTTGCGCTTCTCGCCCTGCTGCCTGCTTCCTGCCAGCTCCAGCCGGTCTATTCCGCTTCCCGAGGGACAGAAGCGGGCCTGCTTGGCGGAGTTGAAGTCGCCCCCATCCCCGAGCGCACGGGCTTCCTCGTCCACGACCAGCTCGTCACGCGGCTTCAGTCCACCCGCGGCGGCAGCAAAGCGCGCTACCGCCTGACCGTTGTCCTCGACGACCGCATAGAAGGCTTCGGTGTGCGCGGCGACAACTCGATCGTCCGCGAGCGCCGCACGTTGCGAGCGCGCTACACGCTCACCGATCTCGAGACTGGCAGGCCAGTGCTGGAGGCTGTCGCCGGTGCTGATGCTGGAATCGATGTCGTCTCCTCCGAATATGCAGTCGTCGCTGCCGAAGTGACGGCAAGCGAGCGCCTTGCCGAGGCGATTGCAGACCAGATCGTCGGCCGGCTTGCCATCTTTGCCCGCCGCGGCAGCTGAAGCGATGCTCCTCAAGGAAAGAGCCTTTCTCGCCGCGCTCGACAAGCCGGATGAGGCCGTCCGGCTGTGGCTTGCCTGCGGCCGCGATGCCAGTGGTGCTGCCGAGCTTGCGCGCCTGGCCCGCGCCGCGCTCGCCCCCAGCTCCGACCAGGTCATCCATATCGATTCCGCCGAGCTCGAAGCCAACCCCGGCTGCCTCGTCGATGCCGCCTGCGCCCTCTCGCTCTTCGGCAGCCGCCAGCTCATCCGCATCGATGACGCAAGCGACCGCATTCTCACGGCTGTCCGCCTTCTTCTCGAGGCCCCCACGACTGCCAACCCGGTCGTGATTGCAGCTGGTGATCTCGCCAAGAGTTCGCCGCTGCTCGAGCTTGCAACCCGGCATCCGCTTGCCCGGGCAGTGCAGGCCTGGCCGCTGGGCCCCGAGGCGGGGCGGGATCGGGTTGCCGATGCCGCGCGTGCGGCTGGCCTTCGCCTTGCCAGCGACCAGCATGAAGCACTTTGGGCAGCAGCAGACGGGGACCCGCAGCGCCTTGCCCGGGAAATCGAAAAGCTCGCAACAGCAACCGAGGCAACACCAGCTGCTCCTCGTGACGTGCCAGCAGATCTTTTCCAGGCCCTTGTCAGTGGCACTGAGAGCGAGAGTATCGACCGCCTCATCGTCGCCCTCATCCGCCAGGATGCCCGCGCGCTCGATCGCGAGCTCACGGCCCATGGCAGCGCCAGCCTCATTCCCCTGTTGCGCGCAGCAGGCCGCCGGCTCCTTCTCTTGCAGGCGTTGCGGCGCGCGATGGACAAAGGCGCCAGCCCGCGCGCCGCTGTCGAGGCGCGCCGCCCGCCGGTCTCTCCGCGCGAGCTGCGTGATGCCCTTGCAACAGCGCTTCCCCGCTGGCCCATGGCTCGGATCGAGTCCGCGCTTGCCACCCTCGTTGCTGCCGAGCGGGCAATGAAGGCGCCCGCAAGCGCCGGCGATGTCCTCGCCCGTGCGGCACTCGTTGCGATTGCGGCCTCGCCGCCGGCTGCGCTTGGCCTTTTCCCCTTGCCATCCTAATCTTCTCGGGCATGGCCTCGCTCCCGCTCGACCGCCGCGGCTTCTTCGCCGACCGGAACCGGGCTTTCTGGACTCTCCAGATCGCCGGCTGGAGCGGCTATTTCCTGCTGCGCACGCTGGGTGGGCTTGCGAATGCCATGGGCGTTGCCTTCATCCTGCCGGCCATCCTTGTCACCATCACTGGCTTTTCCATCACCCTCCTCATGGCCGCCGCCTACCGGCGGATTATCCGCATGAAGCCGGTCTGGGTCTGGAGCCTGACCCTTCTCATTGTGATGGCTGGGGCCATCCTCTTCTCAACCATCGAAGTCTGGGCCCATGCCACCTTCTATCGGCCCGACTGGCGCCCGGTCGGCGTCGAATTCCTCGGCGCCATCCTCTTGACCCTTGCCGTCCTCGGCGCCTGGACTGCACTCTACTTTGGCATCAACTATTATCTCATGCTGGATGAGCAGGCCGAGCGCTTCGCCCGCCTGGAGAGCCAGGCGAGCCGCGCCCAGCTTGAGATGCTGCGTTACCAGCTCAACCCGCACTTTCTCTTCAACACCCTCAATTCTATCTCCACCCTCGTCCTTGTCGGTGATACCGAAAAGGCAAACGCGATGCTCTCGCGCCTCTCCTCCTTCCTGCGCTACACGCTGGTCGGCGAACGCGCCGGGCTTGCAACCGTCGCCCAGGAAGTGGAGGCGCTCCGGCTCTACCTTGAGATCGAGCGCATCCGCTTTGGCGAGCGGATGCGGGTCGCCTTCGACGTGACGCCCGAGGCCGAGGCCGCACGCCTGCCTTCGCTCCTGCTCCAGCCTTTGGTTGAAAACGCAGTCAAATATGCGGTCACGCCGCAAGAAGACGGCGCCGACATCCTCATTTCCGCCCGGATCGAACGCGGTCGCCTTCTCGTCGAAGTGGCAGACACAGGTCCCGGCCTCGGCCCGGGCGGGCCCGGGCCAAGCCATGTCGGCACTGGTCTTGGCCTTGATAATATCCGCGAGCGGCTGCACCAAGTCTATGGCGCTGACCACCGTTTCGAGCTGGCGCCTGCGCTTGGTTCAGAGGCGGTTCAGGCCGCCGCAGCGAGGGGGCAGGCTCTGGGGCCGGGGCTTCGAGTGACAATCGATGTGCCCTGCCAGCTCGCCGGTGAGCCAGAGCTGGCCACCAGTCCCACCAGCAAGACCCCATCCTCCAACCTCGCGGCAACTGCTGCTGTTGCAGGTCTGCGCGAACCACGAGAGGTTGCTTGACATGCCCATCCGTACCCTTCTCGTTGACGATGAGGCCCTCGCGATCCAGGGCCTTCGCCACCGTCTCGAACGCCACTCGGACATCGAGATCGTCGGCACGGCAATGAACGGCCGCGAAGCGATCCGCGCCATCCGCACTGAGCGGCCTGATCTCGTCTTCCTCGACATCCAGATGCCGACGTTCGACGGCTTTGCCGTCCTCTCCGCGCTTGCCGACATCCCGCCGCCGCTCGTCATCTTCGTGACCGCCTTTTCCGACCACGCCATCCGCGCCTTCGAGGCCGAAGCCGTCGACTATCTCATGAAGCCCGTCGAGGAGGACCGGCTTGCGCAGTCGCTTGACCGGGTGCGGGCGCGGCTTGCCGAAAAACGCCTCTCCGAAGAGGCGGAGCGGCTCGCTGCCCGCCTGGCCGAAGTGGACCCGGAGGCTGTCGCTTCCCTCGAGCTTCCTTCCGAAGGAGGGCCAGAGCGCTACGAGCGCGTCATCAGCGTGCGCGACCAGGGCCAGATCTTCCGAGTCGATGTCGACACGATCGAGAAGATCGATGCTGCCGGCGATTATATGTGCCTTTCGACTGCCGAGCGAACGCTTGTGCTGCGCGAGACCATGAAGGACCTCGAACGCCGGCTTGATCCCCGGAAATTCCAGCGAGTCCACCGCTCGACCATCGTCAACCTCGACAATGTCCGTCAGGTGAAACCCCATACCAACGGCGAATGTTTCTTAACCCTGGCCTCGGGGGCAACGGTCAAGGTCTCCCGCTCCTACCGCGAAGTCGTCGCCCGCTTCCTCTGAGCGCAACCCAAGCTCGCTTGCAAGCCATAGCGCCTTCGCTGCAATGCCGGGAGCGGGCACGCCAAGGCAGACGAGCCTCAAACAGGTGAGGGCTACTTCTTCCCCTTGGCTTGCGCCGAAATCCATTCCGAAAGGGCGGATAACAGCGTTGAGACCACGAAGGTGACATGGACGATGACAAGCCAGAACAGCGTCTCAGGCGCAGGCGCGTTGGGTCCGCCAATGCCCATGAACAGCTTCAAGAGCTGAATGCCGGAAATGGCGACAATCGAGCTGAACAGCTTGAGCTTGACATCGCCAAAGCCGAGCGCGCCCATCCACCCTGGCCGCTCGGCCTGTGTGTCGATGCGCGAGACCATCATTTCGTAAGATGCCAAAACCACGATCACGACGAGATTGGCAACAAGCGCAATGTCGATGAGCGCCAGTGTCGCCAAAATGACGGTATCAAGATCAAGCGTCACCAGCTTGGGAAGATAGGTCAACAGCCCCTTGACGAAGATGACAAACAGCATCGCAAGCGAAAGCAGAAGCCCGAAATAGAAGGGGACAACGAGCCAGCGCGAAGCGAACAGGGCGCGCTCGATCGCCACTTGCCAGTTGGGCTCGGCGGGTTTCTGCTCCATGGAGTCTCGCCCTGCGGTGCCAGGCCCTGAAACGCAAGCACCGAAGATTCAGTTTGCCCGTCCGTCGAGCGCGTCCTTCACGCGCTCCCAGAAGCCCTTGGCCTTGGGGCAGTTGGCCTCGCCTTCTTCAATGCAGCGGAACTCTTCCAGAAGCTCCTTTTGCCGGGCCGTCAGCTTCGTCGGCGTCTCAAGCTCAACTTGGAGCACAAGGTCGCCGGGGCTGCTGCCATTGAGGCTGGGGAAGCCGCGGCCGCGCACGCGGAACTGCCGGCCAGTCTGGGTTCCAGGCGGAATCCGGAGCTCAACTGGCGCCTGGTCAAGGCCGGGAATCACAAGCGTGCCGCCCAGGGCTGCGGTCACGAAGCTGACCGGCACCTGCGCGAACAAGGTGGTGCCGTCGCGCTTCCACAACGGGTGCGGGCGCAGGTGGACGAAGATGTAGAGGTCGCCAGGCGGCGTGCCGCGCGGTCCGGCTTCGCCTTCCTGCGCCAAGCGGATGCGGGTGCCGTCATCAACGCCGGCCGGCACCTTGACCTTCAGCGTCTTGCGCCGCTGGATCCGGCCGTCGCCATGGCAGGTGGCGCAGGGGTCAGACATCTGGACTCCTTCGCCATGGCAGCTGGGGCACGTGCGCTCGACGACAAAGAGACCGTTTTGCATCCGCACCTGGCCCCGCCCGCCGCAGGTCGGGCAAGCGATGACGCGGGAGCCCGGCTTGCCGCCCGAGCCACCGCAGGCATCGCAAGGAACAGCCGTCTCGAACGCGATCTCGACTTCCGTGCCATGGAAGGCGTCCTCGAAGGCGACTTCGAGATCATAGCGGATGTCATTGCCCCGCTGCGGCCGTCGCGCGCCGCGGCCGCGGCCCATGAGGTCGCCAAAGACGGAATCGAAGATGTCGGCAAAGCCGCCAGCGAAGTCATCAAACCCATTGCTGCTCCGGCCGCCCCCCATGCCGCCCTGGAAGGCAGCATGGCCGAAGCGGTCATAGGCGGCGCGCTTCTGCGGGTCCTTCAGCACATCCCAGGCCTCGTTCACTGCCTTGAAGCGTGCCTCAGCCTGCGGATCGCCGGGGTTACGGTCCGGGTGCCAGCGCATCGCTGCCCGGCGATAGGCAGCCTTGAGCGTCGCCTCGTCGGCGCCGCGTGGCACTTCCAGGAGTTCGTAATAGTCGATCTGGCTCTGCAAGCGGCCGATCCCTCAGCAGTCAGCAGCCTTCTGGAATTTACTTCTTGCTGTCGTCCACTTCGGTGAAATCCGCGTCGACCACATCCTCAGCAGGCGCCGCAGATGCATCCGCCGAGGACGCAGCCTTGGCCTGCTCGGCTTCGTAGATCGCCTGGCCCATCTTCATGGCAGCCTGGCCGAGCGCCTCCGTCCTCGCCTTCAGTTGCGCCGCGTCCCCGGAATCGAGCACTGCCTTCGCATCCGCAATCGCGGCCTCGACTGCCGCCTTGACGTCCGCTGACACCTTGTCGCCATGCTCGGCAAGCTGGCGTTCGGTCGTGTGGATAAGGCTGTCGGCCTGGTTGCGCGCTTCGGCCAGCTCGCGCCGGGCCTTGTCTTCGGCGGCGAACTGTTCGGCCTCCTTCACCATCCGGTCGATATCCGCCTGGGAGAGACCGCCAGAGGGCTGGATCCTGATCTGCTGCTCCTTGCCGGTGCCCTTGTCCTTGGCTGAGACCGAGACAATGCCATTCGCATCGATGTCGAAGGTGACCTCGATCTGCGGCACGCCGCGTGGCGCGGGCGGGATCCCGACGAGATCAAAGGCGCCGAGCAGCTTGTTGTCGGCTGCCATCTCGCGCTCGCCCTGGAACACCTTGATGGTCACCGCCGACTGGTTGTCGTCGGCGGTTGAGAAGATCTGCGACTTCTTGGTCGGGATGGTGGTGTTGCGGTCGATCATCCGCGTGAAGACACCGCCCAGCGTCTCGATGCCAAGCGAGAGCGGAGTCACGTCAAGGAGGAGCACATCCTTCACATCGCCCTGGAGCACACCAGCCTGGATGGCAGCGCCCATCGCCACGACTTCATCGGGGTTGACACTGGTGTTGGGCTCGCGGCCGAACAGCTCTTTGACGAAGGCGCGCACGGCCGGCATGCGGGTCATACCACCCACCAGGATCACTTCGTTGATCTGGCCGGGGGCAAGCCCGGCTTCCTTCAAGGCATCCTGGCAGGGCTTGCGAGTCCGCTCGATGAGGTCGATGACCAGCTTCTCAAGATCAGCGCGAGAGATGGTCTTGACAAGATGCTTGGGGCCAGTCTGGTCGGCCGTGATGAAGGGCAGGTTGACTTCCGTCGACGCCGAGGAGGAAAGCTCGATCTTCGCCTTCTCGGCAGCTTCCTTGAGGCGCTGGAGGGCAAGACGATCATTCCGAAGATCAATGCCCTCGTCCCGCTTGAATCCGTCGGCAAGGAAATCGACCAGCTTGGCATCGAAGTCCTCGCCACCAAGGAAGGTGTCACCAGACGTCGACTTCACTTCAAAGACGCCGTCGCCCAGTTCAAGGATCGAGATGTCGAAAGTGCCACCGCCCAGGTCATAGACGGCAATCGTCTTCGCATCCGCACGCTTGTCGAGCCCGTAGGCGAGCGCGGCGGCAGTCGGTTCGTTGATGATGCGCAGCACTTCAAGGCCAGCGATCTGGCCTGCATCCTTGGTGGCCTGGCGCTGGGCGTCGTTGAAATAGGCCGGGACCGTGATGACGGCCTGGGTCACCTTTTCGCCGAGGTAGCGCTCGGCCGTCTCCTTCATCTTCTGGAGAATGAAGGCCGAAATCTGGGAGGGCGAATAGTCCTTGCCGCCGGCGTGGACCCAGGCATCGCCATTGGGGCCAGCGACAATCCGGTAGGGCACAAGGCCCATGTCCTTCTTGGTCATCGGGTCATCGAAGCGGCGGCCGATGAGGCGCTTGACTGCGAAGATGGTGTTCTCGGGGTTGGTGACGGCCTGGCGCTTGGCCGGCTGGCCAACGAGGCGCTCGCCATCCTTGGCAAACGCGACCTGGCTCGGCGTGGTCCGCGCGCCTTCCGCATTTTCGATCACTTTGGCGGTCGCGCCTTCCATAACCGCAACACAGCTGTTCGTTGTGCCCAGGTCGATTCCGATGACCTTCGCCATGCCTCTGCCATCCTTGTTCTGCGGCCGCTGCCGCGCCGGCGGCGCGGCCCATGTGTCGCTCCTGTTGCAGCCGGCACCTGGCCGGCTCGCCTTTCGGATATAGGTCGAGGCAATGCCGCATCAATGGGCCGCAGGCTCTGCATGGCAGGCCCCAGCGTTCGCGACAATTTGGGTGTTGCGCAAGCGACCAGCCGGTCCCTATGCCCGCGCTTACGAAACGGAGCGTCCCATGCGATCGACTATCTTCTCGCGCAATCTCGGGCTTGCAGCCTTCGCTGCTGCCATCGTGCTGCTTGCTGCAGCGCTCGCTGGCGGCAGTGGGCTGGTGGTCCCGGCGATGGCACAGGCGAGTGCCCCCAAAGTCGCGGGCGCCTGGCTCCGGCTTCCGGCTGCGAGCGGGCGGCCGGCGGCCGGCTATTTCGAGCTTTCGGCAACGCCGGGCGATGCGCTCGTTGCGGCAAGCTCGCCGCGTGCCGGCCGCATCGAGCTGCATTCGATGACGTCCGTTGATGGCGTGATGCGGATGCGCGCTGAAAGCCAGTTCGAAGTGCCAAGCTCAGGGCGGCTCAGCTTTGCGCCGGGCGGCAATCACCTGATGCTCTTCGACCTTGCCGCCGGGCTGAAGCCGGGCGACAGGGTGCCGGTCACACTCCGCTTTGCAAGTGGCGCCGAAGTGACAGTCAATGCCGAGGCGCGTGCGCCGGCAACTTCTGGCCATCAGCACTGAGGGGAAATCGACGCCGGCTGGCGGCTGCCGCGCGCTGACCGCCGGCGAACGGGCGCTTGCTGCGCGCGTGTTCGGCACTGCACTTGCCGTTGATCCCGTGCGGCTGCACCGGGCCAAATGGTGGATGTGGCAGCCAGCCTGGATCGCCATGGCGCCAGACGGCCACATCTGGTTCCACCCCAATGGCACCGACTGGTCCGAGGATTTCAGCGCCGAGCCCTTGGGGTTGCGCGGCCACTTCGTCCACGAACTGGTGCATGTGTGGCAGCATCAGCAAGGCGAGAACCTCCGGTGGCGGCGGCCGCCGTTTGCGCGCTACCGCTATCTGCCGCTGGTCCCCGGCAGGCCCTTCTCCGCCTATGGGCTCGAGCAGCAGGCCGAAATCGTGCGCGAGGCCTATCTGCTTGCCGAGGGCTGGCAGCTTCCCGGCCGGCCGCCGCTTGCGACCTATGTTGCGCTCGTGCCGTTCGCTGCTGGCCTTGCTGGCCCCTCTCTCAGCTCGCCTTCGCGACACTCACAAGCGCCGGGCGCAGGAGCCGGTCCTTGAGAAGCCAGCCCGACTGCAGCTCGGCGACCACCGTTCCCGGCTCGGCCTCGCTTTCGACTTCGACCATGGCCTGGTGCTGCATTGGGTCGAGCGGCAGCCCGACAGATTCCACCCTTCGAATGCCGTGCCGCTCGAAGACATGGAGCATCTCACGCTTCACCGCCTCAAGCCCAGAAACCAGCGGCTTCAGCGCGACATCAGGCTCGGCGGGAAGGGCTGCAAGCGCGCGCTCCAGATTGTCGGCAACGACAAGCATGTCGCGCGCAAAGGCGCTCGCCGCATAGGCGACGGCCTCGGCTTTCTCCCGCTCGAGCCGGGTGCGCGTGTTCTGCGCTTCCGCCAGCGCCCGCAAGGCATGCTCGCGCTCGAAATCGCGCGCCGCGGTCAGCGCCACGATCTCCTCGCGGGCGAGCCGCAGCTGCTCTTCCAGTGGCAGCTCTTCTGCCACTTCGCTCGTTTCGTCGTTCATCCTCAACCCATCAGTCTGGACAGCCGGCTGGCCGTGAAATCGACCATGGGCACGACTCGGGCATAGTTCAACCGGGTCGGGCCAATCACGCCCACCACGCCGACCACCCGGCCGTCGGCGCCGCGATAGGGCGCTGCCACCACCGACGAGCCGGAGAGCGCAAACAGCTTTGTCTCGGCACCGATGAAGATCTTGAGCGCGTCCGCTGCGCGGGCTTCATCGAGCAGGCGCGCAAGCTGGGCCTTGGTCTCAAGCTCCTCAAACAGCAGCCGGGCGCGATCGAGATCCTTCGAATCCAGCAGATGCGCTTGGCCACGGACGATGAGGACCGGGCCGCTTTCATCGCGGCTCCAGGCCGCCAGCCCCTCCTCAACCAGGTTCGCCGTCAGCCGGTCGAGCTCGGCGCGGCCGCTTGCGATCTCGGCCCGCAGACGCTCCGCAGCGCCGGCAAGCGTAAGCCCGGAGAGACGGGCATTCATGTAGGCCTCGGCCTGCTGGACTGCGCTTTCCGTCAGCGGCTCCTCGAGCTCGATAATTCGGTTCTCAACACTGCCGTCGGCGCCAACCAGCACCGAGAGCAGCCGCCCCGGGGACAGCGGCACCAGACTCAGCTGGCGAATGACGGCATCGGCCTTGGGAACCGCCACCACGGCTGCGCACTGGGCAAGACCCGAGAGTGCTCCCGTGGTGCGGGAGAGCACCTCCTCCAGGCTTGCGCCCTTCACTTGCGCTTCGGCCTCGATTGCGGCCACCTCCTCGGGACTCGGCTCTGCAACCTGCATCATGGCATCCACGAACAGGCGCAAGCCCCGCTCGGTTGGCATCCGCCCGGCCGAGGTGTGGGGGGCAGCAAGAAGGCCCAGTTCCTCGAGATCCTGCATCACATTGCGGATCGAGGCAGCCGAGAGGTTGAAGCCGCCGTGGCGCGCAAGTGTGCGCGAGCCCACGGGCTCACCAGTTGACAGGTAGGATTCGACAATATCGCGGAAGATGGCACGCGCCCGCTCGGAGAGGTCACCGACCGAGCCGGTCATCTGGTCTGGAGCCGGAAGCGGGCCCGCCTTCATCATGCCTGAATCTACGCCATCGCCAGGCCACCCTCAACTGGCGCCAGTTGCCGCCCACCCCCTGGCGCCGCTAGATGCGGCGCACCCTAGCTGAAAGTCCCGCCATGCGCCCCTCCGGCCGCGCTCCAGACATGATGCGCCCTGTTGAGATCATCCCGCATGTGAACCCGCATGCGGAAGGGTCGGCGCTCGTCAAGTTCGGGGCAACCCATGTGCTGGTAACAGCGTCCGTTGAGGAGCGGTTGCCGCCCTGGCTCCGCGGCAAGGGCGAAGGCTGGGTGACCGCCGAATATGGGATGCTGCCGCGTGCCACGCACACGCGCGGCGAACGCGAAGCCGCGCGCGGGAAGCAGTCAGGCCGCACCCAGGAAATCCAGCGCCTCATCGGCCGGTCGCTGCGCGCCGTCACCGACCTTGCCCTTCTTGGCGAGCGGCAAATCACCCTCGACTGCGACGTGCTGCAGGCCGACGGCGGCACCAGGACAGCTGCGATTTCGGGCGCATGGGTAGCGCTCAGACTGGCGCTGGACCGGATCCATGCCGCAACACCGTTCGCAGCCGACCCGCTCGAGCGCGCTGTTGCTGCCGTCTCGTGCGGCATCTTCAAAGGCGTGCCCATCCTCGACCTCGACTATGCCGAGGACTCCGCAGCAGCAACGGATGGCAATTTCGTCCTCACCTCCGACGATCATCTGGTCGAAGTGCAGGCGACTGCCGAGAGGGCCCCGTTCGACGAGGAAACTCTGCTCCGGCTGCTGCGTCTGGCGCGAATCGGCTGCGCCGAGATCTTCGCGTCTCAGCGGGCAGCAGTCGGGCGATGAGGCTCGCGCGCCCCGAGCGGCTTGTGATCGCCACCCACAATCCCGGCAAGCTCGCCGAGATTTCCGCCCTCCTCGAGCCGCTCGGTATCGCGTGTATCGCCGCTGGCACGCTCGGTCTTGCCGAGCCAGCCGAGACCGAGACGAGCTTTGCCGGCAATGCGCTTCTGAAGGCGCGGTTCGCGGCCGAGGGTTCGGGCCTGCCGGCGCTCGCCGACGATTCCGGGCTGTGCGTCGAGGCGCTTGGCGGGGAGCCGGGCGTCCACACCGCCGACTGGGCCGAGACCGGGGCCGGCCGCGACTGGGCGATGGCGATGCGGAAGGTCGAGAACCGGCTGGCAGCCCTGGGGCCGGGCGCATCACGGCGGGCGGCCTTCCACTGTGCGCTGGCGCTGGCCTGGCCGGATGGCGCCCATGCGCTGTTCGAGGGGGTGTGCCCGGGCAAGCTGGTGTGGCCGCCGCGGGGGGACCGGGGCTTCGGCTATGACCCGATGTTCGTGGCCGACGGCGAGCAGCGCACCTTCGGCGAGATGGAGCCCGAGGCCAAGCACGCCATCAGCCACCGGGCGCGGGCGTTTGCGAAGCTGGTGGCAGCGTGGGGCGGGTGAGCGCGCCGGCCGGGGCGGTTGCGAGTCGGCGAACCATGGCTGTGCCATCGCTCCAGCCGCTTGCGCCGGAGTCGTCGGTCGGAACCGCGTTCGACGGCAAAGCCGCCGAAGCGGCTCCGCCGGCCGGAGCTTCAGCGAGTCTGGCGACGATGGCTCCGCCATCACTCCAGCCGCTTGCGCTCTATATCCACTGGCCCTTCTGCAAGACCAAGTGCCCCTATTGCGATTTCAACAGCCATGTCCGCGCCAAGGTGGATCCCGCCGACTGGGAAGCAGCCTATCTCCTCGACCTCGCGCATGAGGCGGCGGCAACAGCCGGCCACCGGCTGGCCTCGATCTTCTTCGGTGGCGGCACGCCGTCCCTCATGCCGCCGGCGCTCGTCGCGCGGCTGATCGAACGGGCGGTCGCGCTCTGGCCGGCGGAACCGGGCCTCGAAATCACGCTCGAAGCCAATCCCTCCTCGGTCGAGGCGGCGCGGTTCGCCGATCTCGCGGCGGCAGGGGTGAACCGGGTCTCGCTCGGCCTGCAGGCCCTTGAGGATGCAGCACTGCGCTTCCTCGGCCGTCCGCATGATCTCGCTGAAGGGCTCGCAGCGCTCGAAGTGGCACAGCAGCGCTTCGCGCGGGTCTCGATCGACCTCATCCATTCGCGTCCCGGCCAGACGCCGGAGGCGTGGGCGGCGGAACTGCGCCGTGCGCTGGGCTTCGGCACTGGGCATCTCTCGGCCTACCAGCTCACCATCGAGCCTGGCACGCGCTTTGCAAGCCTTGCTGCAAAAGGTCTGCTCGCCCTCCCCGATGAAGAAGCGTCGGCTGCCATGCTGGAGCTGACAGCGGAGCTTTGCGCGGCCGCCGGCCTGCCGCTCTATGAAGTCTCGAACCATGCCCGCCCCGGCGAGGAAAGCCGCCACAACCTGCAATATTGGCGCTATGGCGCCTACGCCGGCGTTGGCCCCGGTGCGCATGGAAGGCGCGGCGGGCGGGCGACCGTGCGCTGGAAGCGGCCGGAAGCGTGGCGCGACGCGGCCCTGCGTTGCGGCCATGGCATCGAGACCGAGCTTTCCGTCACACCGGCAGAGGCCGCGCGCGAAGCCCTTCTGATGGGGCTGAGGCTTGCCGAGGGCATCGACCCCGTGCGGTTCAAGGCGGCAACCGGCGTGCCGCTCGCCGCTGCGGTGGATGGTGCGGCCCGCGCCCGGCTCGAAGGTCTCGGGCTTCTCATGCCCGGGCCCCGGCTGGCAGCCACTGCCGCAGGGCGCATGGTGCTCGACAGCCTGGTTGCCGCGCTTGCCCTCGATCCCTTGGCGCCATCTTGATCCCAGGCGGGCGGATCGCCACATCCGCTGCCTGAGCAGGAGACCAGCATGATCGGCCAGATTGTCACTGCCCTTGCCGGGCGCAGCCTTGCCCGCACTGTCGGCGGCACCGGCGCTGGGCCGATCGGCGCCGTCGTCGGCGCGGCACTTCCAACCGCCATTCCCTTCATCGCCCGGCGGCTGGGGCCAGTCGGCATGGTCGCAGCCGCAGTTGGAAGCTATGTTGTCGCCCGCGCACTCGCAAGACGGGCAGGGTCGAAAGCCGCGCCACCCCCTCCGCCGCCGCAGGCCTGAGCCCTATTCCGGGCTAACCTGAACCAGCAGCTTGCCGAAATTGCCACCGCTGTAGAGCAGCTTCACCCATTCGTCGGCACGGTCGAGGCCGGGGCGGATATCCTGCCGGGTCTTCACCTTGCCTTCCAGCATCCAGCCTGCAAGCGCCTGCAGGCATTCACCCATGCGGGGGGCGAAGTCGGTCACGATGAAGCCGCGGATGGTGAGCCGGCGCATGAGAATGAGAGTCCAGCGGCCCGGCTCCTCAACGAGGTCGGTTGCATTGTAGGTCGAGATAAGCCCGCACAAGGGCACCCGGCCAAACAGCTTCATGCGGCCCAGGACCGCCGACATGATGGGGCCGCCGACTTGCTCGAAATTGATGTCCACGCCTTCGGGCGCGAGGCGATCGAGGGCAGCGCCTACATCTTCTGCCTTGTAGTCGATGGCCGCATCGAAGCCGAGCTCCTCCACCACATAGCGGCATTTTTCCGCGCCGCCGGCAATGCCGATGACACGGCAGCCCTTCAACTTGCCGATCTGGCCGACGATCTGGCCAACGCCCCCGGCCGCTGCGGAGACGACGAGGGTTTCCCCGGGCTTGGGCTGGCCGATCTCAAGAAGGCCGAAATAGGCGGTGGGGCCAACCACGCCGAAGGTGCCAAAGGCTTGCGGAATCGAGATGCCCGGCAGCTCGGGCATGTGCTGGAGGCCGGCGCCGTCACTGACGAGAAGGTCGGTCCAGGCGCCGAGCCCGGCAACCAGCTCGCCTTCTGCAAACGCCGGGTTGCGGCTTTTGACCACGCGGCCGACGATGCCGCCGCGCATCGGCTCGCCGAGGCCGACAGGGGGCATATACTGCTCCATGTCGGACATCCAGATACGGTTCGTGGGGTCGAGCGAGAGATAGAGCACACGAACATGGACCTGGCCTTCGGCAATTTCCGGCACCGTCTCCTCGACGAATTCGAGGTCGCCATCGGCGATGTCGCCCCTTGGGCGGCGCTGAAGCCGCCAGACCTGCCGTGTCATCATCTCGTCTCTCCCTCGCCACGCGCAAAGCGCCACATGAGGCCCTGCGGCAGCGGTGTCCAGCGGCCGACACGCACGCCAGCTGCCGCAAGCGCATCGCGCGTCCACTGGTTGCAGGTCTGCCACGGGCTGTAGCGCCCGTGCGCAGGCAGGAACATATCCTCCGGGCCATAGCCTGGAAGTGGCGCGCCAGGTGCAATCGCGGCCTCCAGATGCGCGACAAGGCGGCGATATTGCGCAGGCGTCAGATGGATGGGCCGCCCTGCGGGAGCATCGAGCCGGTAGAGGTGGACAAGGCTCTCATGCCCAGCGACGAGTGCACGCAAGCCAAGGCGCAAGTCGAAGTCAGCCCAGGTTGGTGTTGCCAGGAAGAATTCCCGCTCGCCCCAGGAGAAGCTGAGGAAGGGTCCGGCGGCGCGGCCATCGGGGAAGAGCGGAAGCCGCACACGCCAGTCATGGCCAGCAGCAGCGACAGGAAGGACGAGCCGGCTATGAACAAGGCTTGCGTCAATATGGATGGTCACGCCGCCAGCAGGTGCGCGCTGGCGGGGGTTTTCGGGCACGAGAGCGCCCCCGACCATCGCGGCAAAAAAAGCGGCAACAAGGACAAGCGCACTTCTGCCAAGCACGCAGGCGATTCTGGGAAGCGGGATTGGCACTGGCATGCAGCATGCTAGAGCGTCTCGCCATCTCACCCAAGCGCAAGGACAAGTTTTGACTGCCACTCAAATCTGCGGCATAGGGGCCGCAGGGAAAGAAAGGGCTGGCATTGGCAACACGTGCAATCGATATCGGGGAGGGACGGAAGAGTCGTGGCACCGCGCGGGAAGCGCCGCGTCGCTATGCGCCCGCCGAGACCAGAACGCGCGTGATCGAGGCGGCCTACCAGCTGTTCTCGCTCAATGGCTATCAGGGAACGGGCACGGCCGATATCGCGCGGGCAGCCAATGTCTCGGAAGGGTCGATTTTCTATCATTTCGGCTCGAAGCGGGCGCTCCTTGGCGAGCTTGGCCGGCTCCATGGCGAAAAGATGGTCGCGGCCATGCAGGGCGGCGATCCGCTCGAGACTCTCGACCCGGCCGATGTGATTACCCGCTGCTTCGAATTTTGCGCCCTCAACACCGCTTGGGAGGCGATGGGGGGCGAGGAAGAGTGCAAAAGCGGCTACAAGAAGCCCAATGCCGACCCCGAGGCCGAGCCCTTCTTCCTTGCCGCGCGCGAAGTGACGCAGGCCTGGGTGGAGCAGCATATTGCAGCCTGGAATCGCCACCATGGCATCACGGAGGTTGATCCAGCGATTGCTGCCTCGCTTACCTTCGCTGCCGTTGGCGACGCGCTGCACATGGCCTTCCGGGCAGGAGTGACGGAAGCCGAGCGCGCCCACATTCTCGCCCAGACGATCCGCTTCGTCAAAGGCGCCTGCATGAGCAGCGGGCAGGGCGGCAGCTCAGGACCGCGCCAGGCGGTTGAAGATTAGCCAGCTTCCGGCCGCGTAGAGAATGAGGTTGAGCGCTGCAAACAGGCCCCAGAGGGCAACGGGCCCCACGTCCGGCGCGATCCCGAACCGGGGGTTGACCAGAAACTGGCTGGTGCCTGCCATCAAGAGGCCAAGCCAGCTGTAGCCCATGTCGATCTTGTGGCGGCGAAGACTGTTGGCGTCGCCAGTCCGGAACCAGCGGCGCAGCGACCACATGCCAGACGCAAGCGCACTCAGGCTGACGATAACGAAGAGAAAGAAGACCGGGAATCTGCGCTCTGGCCAGGTGAGAAGTGCGGAAACATTGGTGACAAGCATCACAAGGATATAAAGATAGCCAAGCCTGCGGTGCCCGGGCGTTCCCTTGGCAGCTGCCAGCTGGATAAGGCCAAGCGGCAGGGCGATGAGGGCTGCTGCGAAGTGGGTGGCGATGAGCGGCGAGAGATTGGCGAACATCGGGGCGCCTCCGGCAGTGGCAAGTGACGCCGGAATGACGTGCGGCAGGCCTTGTCGCCAGCTTGGATTCGCGGCGGCTGCTTCACTTTTCGCCGATGCCGCGTGCGGCCGGATTCGCGCTTCGTGAGTTCGCAGGCCTCACCCCGCGTGCTGCAGACGGTCGCGCTTGCGAGCGCTGCTGCGATTCTGCTTACCATCGCATCCGGGCCCTTCTTCACGGGCATGCTTCCGATTCCGGCCCGCACCCTGTTCTGGGCGAGTCTCATCAGCTGGAATGCGCTGAAATGGCTGCTCTGGTATCACATCCTGCCGCCTCGGCTGCCGGAGCGCGGGCAATGGCTGGTGCCGATCGGCGGGGCCCTGCTCCTCAATGCCAGCCTGCCACTCGAGATCGCGTTCGCCTACCGGGCAATCGGCGTTGCGGCAGCGCTTGATCCGTGGACCGTCTATCTCTTGGCCCTCCTCATGTCGGGCGCGATCAGCCTGCTTTCCTTCCTCACCTTCCCGCGCGCGGTGGAAGCGACGGCACCTCCAGCCGCGCCGCCGCGCGGGCTTGCAGCGCGGGTGCCGCTCAACGAGCTGTGGGCCGTGACCGCCGAGGACCATTATGTCCGCCTCCATCTCAGCACGGGCGAAAAGCCGCTCTTGCTCTATCGCTTCTCTGATGCGCTCGCCGATCTCGCGGCCGTCGACGGGCTGCAAGTGCATCGCAGCGCCTGGGTCGCAGCAGGGGCGGTCGCAGCTGCGCGGCGGGCGGGGCGGCGATGGCTCCTTCGGCTCCCCGACGGCACCGAAGTGCCGGTGAGCGAGGCGCGCGCTGGCGCGGTTAGGGCCAAGGGCTGGCTCGGCCGCCCTACAGGGCGACATTGACATATTTGAGCTCGAGATACTCATCGATGCCGTAGCGCGAGCCTTCGCGCCCTAAGCCCGATTCTTTCATGCCGCCAAAGGGGGCGACTTCGTTCGAGATGATGCCAGTGTTCACTCCGACAATCCCGTATTCAAGCGCTTCGGCAACTGCGAAGACGCGGGCGAGATCCCTGGCATAGAAATAGGCAGCAAGGCCGAAGCGCGTCGCGTTGGCGGCTTGGATCACCTCGTCTGCCGTCTCGAAGCGGAAGACGGGTGCAAAGGGGCCGAAAGTTTCCTCGGTTGCAACCTTCATGCCCGAAGTCACGCCTGTCACAAGGGTCGGCATGAAGAAGCTGCCGCCGAGCGGGTGGCGGTGGCCGCCAGCGACAAGGGTGGCGCCCTGCGCAAGCGCGTCAGCGAGATGCTCTTCCACCTTCTCGACGGCCGCCATGTCGATCAAGGGCCCGATCTCGCTGCCATCGGCATCCCCAGGGCCCACCTTCAGCGCTTTCACGCGCGCTGCGAGTTTGGCGACGAAGGCATCATGGATCTGGGCCTGGGCATAGATCCGGTTGGCGCACACACAGGTCTGGCCAGCGTTGCGGAACTTGGACTGGATGGCCCCCTCGACGGCAGCGTCGAGATCGGCATCGTCGAAAACGATGAAGGGCGCGTTGCCGCCAAGCTCGAGACTGAGCTTCTGCACATGGCGTGCAGCCTTCGCCATCAGGCTCTTGCCCGTCTCGGTCGAGCCCGTGAAGCTCAGCTTGCGCACAAGCGGGTTGGACGTAAACTCATCAGCGATCGCAGCAGCCGGGCCGGTGACGATTGAAAGCAGGCGCGGATCAAGTCCGGCCTCGTGGGCAAGGCGAGCAAGCGCAATCGCTGTCAGGGGCGTGGCCGTGGCCGGCTTCACCACCATCGGGCAGCCGGCAGCAAGGGCAGGGGCAGCCTTGCGCGTGATCATGGCAGCGGGAAAGTTCCAGGGCGTAATTGCTGCCGTCACGCCGACCGGCTGCTTCAAGACGAGGATCCGGCGGCCGGGCGTGGGGGTGGGGATGATGTCGCCATAGGCGCGCTTTCCCTCTTCCGCGAACCACTCGATAAAGCTCGCGGCATAGGCGATCTCGGTCCGGCTTTCGGCAAGCGGCTTGCCTTGTTCGGCCGTCATCAGGCGGGCGAGCGGCTCCTGGTTCGCCATGACAGCCTCGAACCAGCGGCGAAGCGTCTGGCCGCGCTCCTTCGCTGTCTTGGAAGCCCACGCAGGCAGGGCTTCCGCAGCCGCGGCGATGGCTTGCGCCACTTCGGTGCGGCCAAGATTTGGCACATGCGCAAGGATCTCGCCAGTCGCCGGGTTGCTGACGGGGATTTCCGCGCGGGCAATCCAGACCCCGCCCACTGGCAAGGCACCATCGAGCGCAAGCTTCATTCGGCCGGCTTCTCGAAAGGTGCGTGGGCCGCCCGGCGCCGCTCCGTCAGTCGGATGGCGACGATCGCAATCTCATAAAGGATGCAAAGTGGCACGGCGAGCAGCAGCTGCGAGACGACATCGGGCGGCGTGAAAATGGCAGCGATCACAAAGGCGATGACAATCGCGTAGCGGCGGCCCTTCACCAGCTGGTGGAGGCTCAGGATCCCCGCGCGCGCAAGCAGCATGAGAAGAACAGGGAGCAGGAAGGCAGCCCCAAAGGCGAACAGGAACTGCATGATGAAGCTGAGATACTGGCCAACCGAGGGCAGCGCTTCCTGCATCACGCCACCAAGCTCGCCTTCAAACCCAAGGAGGAAGCGCAGCGCCACGGGCACGGCGACGAAATAGGCGAAGGCAGCACCCGCTGCGAAAAGAAAGGGGGTGGCAATCAGGAAGGGGAGGAGAGCTGCCTTTTCCTGCCGGTAGAGGCCGGGGGCAACGAATTTCCAGAGCTGGGTGGCAAGCACCGGGAAGGCAAGCATCAGCGCGCCGAAGGCGGCCACACGGACCTGGACAAAGAAGGCCTCGAACACCTGGGTGAAGATGACCCGGTCCTCACCGGCGGCAACCAGCGGCTGGACAAGGATGGCGAAGATGGGGCGGGCGAACGTGAAGCAGACGAAGAAGGCGACAATGAGCGCTGCAACCGACCAGAGGAGGCGGGTACGCAGCTCGACGAGGTGCGCAATGAGCGGCTGGGGCGTATCATCGATGTCAGAGAGCTTCATCGCGCCGCCTCTGGCCCCGGCTGGGGGCCTGCGTCTGGCGGGTTGGCATCTGCTTTGCCAAGGTCAACTCGGGGCGGCTCGCCAGCATGGTCGGGCTCGCAGCCGGCTGGTGCGGGCGGAGCATGGCCAGGCAGCGTGCCAAGGTCTGGAACTGGGCCGGTCGCAGCCATGATCGCCTCGTTGTGGCGCTTCCACTCCTTCTCCATTTCCTCAAGCTCGGCCTGGCGCACCATCTCGTCGAAGCCGGCGCGGACATGGCGGGTCATGGCGCGGGCCTTTCCCACCCATTTGCCAAGCGCGCGCATGGCAAGGGGCAGCTCCTTGGGCCCGATGACCAGGAGGGCAACGGCCGCGACGAGCAGCAGCTCGGACCAGCCGAGGTCAAACATCAGGGCTGGCGGCTGGAGTCGGTCGCACTCGGCGTGGCAGCAGAGTCGGCCTTGATCTGGGCCGTGACCGTGGGCGCCTGCGCCTGGGAGCCAGCTGTTGGCTCATCGTCACTCAAGCCCTTGCGGAACGCCTTGATGCCTTTGGCAACATCGCCCATCATCTCGGAGATCCGGCCGCGCCCGAACAGGAGCAGCACGAGAACTCCAACGACAATCCAATGCCAGATGCTGAAGCTGCCCATCGCTTGCTGCCCATCCCTTCCGTTTTGCGGCAGCACCCGCCAGCCGCGCGCCCTACTTAGGCGCCTGGAGAGGATTCTGCCAGTGCGGCACTCGGCGCTGCCGCCTCGGGCGGAAGCGGCTCCAGGAGGCCGGCAGCCCGGAGCTCGGCAAGGCCAGGGAGGTCGCGGCGCGAAGTGAGACCAAAATGGGCAAGGAAGGCGGCTGTCGTTGCATATTGCAGCGGCCGGCCGGGCGCTTCACGACGGCCGGCAGGGCGGATGAGATCGGCTTCAAGCAGGGCATCGAGTGTGCCGCGCGAAATCTGCACGCCGCGGATCTCCTCAATCTCCGCCCGAGTCGCAGGCTCATGATAGGCGATGATGGCAAGCGTCTCGAGCGCGGCCCGGCTGAGCTTGCGCGGCGCCTCGCGCACAGCTGTCAGCACGGCAGCGCAATCGGGCGCCGTCTGGAAATGAAAGCGGCCACCGCGGTTGACGAGGTTCACGCCGCGGCCAGCGTAATCCGCCTCGAGCCGGGCGAGGGCAGCGCCGAGATCGCCCTCGCCCGCATGCGCCCGGATATCAGCAGGCGCGAGCGGCTCGGCGGCGGCGAACAGCACAGCCTCCACCCTTCGCGTGTAGAGGTCAAGGTCAGTCGACATCCTGAACCTCGACGGCCTCGCCCGTCACCCGCTGCGACAGCGCGGCAGCGATGAAGGGATCAAGCGCACCATCGAGCACCTGGTCAGGCGAGGTCGAAGTAACTCCCGTCCGCAGGTCCTTCACCAGCTGGTAGGGCTGGAGGACGTAGGAACGGATCTGGTGGCCCCAGCCGATGTCGGTCTTGGCAGCGTTCTGGGCATTGGCTTCCGCCTCGCGCTTCTGGAGTTCCGCCTCGTAGAGCCGTGCGCGTAGCATCTTGAAGGCGGTGGCACGGTTCTTGTGCTGGGACCGCTCGCTCTGGGAGGAAACGACGATCCCGGTTGGCAGGTGGGTGATGCGAACCGCCGAGTCGGTCGTGTTCACATGCTGGCCACCAGCGCCGGAGGAGCGGTAGGTGTCGATTCTAAGGTCCTTCTCGTTCACTTCGATGGCAATGGAATCATCAACTTCCGGATAGACCCACACACTTGCAAAGCTGGTGTGGCGGCGGGCGTTGGAATCGAACGGGCTGATGCGCACGAGGCGGTGGACTCCGCTTTCGGTCTTCGCCCAGCCATAGGCGCCTTCGCCCTTGAGAAGAAGCGTTGCCGACTTGATTCCGGCCTGCTCGCCAGCGTGCTCGTCGATGAGTTCGGTGCGGAAGCCGCGGCGCTCAGCCCAGCGCTGATACATGCGCAAGAGCATTTCCGCCCAGTCCTGGCTTTCGGTGCCACCAGCGCCGGCGTTGATCTCGATGAAGGCATTGTTCGCATCCGCCTCGCCGGAAAGCAGGGCTTCCACCTTGTCGCGCTCGGCGCGCTCGGCAAGCTTTGCCAGCGCCTCGACACCTTCGGCTGCGAGCGCCTCGTCGCCTTCAGCCTCGGCAAGGGTGATGAGCTCGGCCGTGTGCTTGAGCTCCTCCTCGATTGCGCGCGTGGCACTGATGGCATCCTCGAGCTTGCGCCGCTCGCGCAGGAGCGCCTGGGCCGCCTTCGGGTCCTCCCAAAGCGCCGGATCCTCGGCGCGCGCGTTCAAGGCCTCGAGCCGCTTGAGCGCCCGGTCCCAGTCAAAGAAACCTCCGCAGCAGCCCCACGGCCTGCTCGATGTCTGCCTTCAGGCTTTCCGCTTCTGCACGCATGGAGCGGACATAGGGCGAGGCAGTCCCCGTGAAAAGCCCGCCGCTGCGTGGCCGCCGCCAGGGCCGAGCTCAGGCGGCCGCGCCCTCCGCGACACGCCGGCGCCGGAGCGCGCTGCCCACCAAACCGAAGCCCGCGATCAGCATGGCCCAGCTCGCCGGCTCGGGGATGGGGCCACCCCCGCCGCCGCCACCCGGAGGCGGCACCGGCTGCACCGGGTTTGGATCAAGCGGGTTGAGCGGCGAGATTGTGCGGGTCAGAAAGCCGCCACGGGGATTGCGCAGCTGGATGAGATGGAGCGAGCCAAAGGCGCCCCAGAGCTCCACCGTCCCGGTATTGCCATAGCCAGCGGACCGCAGCAGAAATCATAAACCCGGAGGCTCCCCAACTGCTCGTATCCCTCCAGATAGATCCAATCGGCCTCCGCATTCTGGACGGCGAGATTGGTCGGCGGGAATTCACCAGGACCATAGGTCAACGCATTGGTGACGTTTACGATGGAGGCCCTGACTGTCCGATTGAAGGCCGGATTGTTTGTGCTGATGGTGGTCAGCTCGAACGCGAAGGAGGTTGGCCGATTGAAGGCCGGTGTGTCGCCACCCCCATGCCAGGCGCCGTTGGTGTAGGTGATGGTGCCCAGCAGGAACAACTGTCCGGGCTGAACGTTGCTGAAGCTTGCCGGCGTGAACACCAGCTTGTTGACTGAATTGCTACCCGCCGGCATCCAGTCATAGCGAAATTCGACATTGCTGACCCCGGGGGCAAAGGTGTAGCCGCCTTGGACAAACACATAAGGTGAGCCTTCGCCTACGGGATCATATTCGCTGTCCATCTCCGCCAGGTCCCCGTTGAACCGCCCCTGGTTGAAATAGGGGGTGTTGCCAAGCGCGGACAGGGGGATCGTCGCCATCGGACCAGAAACATTCAGGAACTGGAATGAGACCGTCCCCGAGCCGGTGATGCCGCTCT
>NZ_JBRCLD010000042.1:0-12612 GCF_053487655.1 Thermaurantiacus sp.
CTCGGCGGCCTCCTCGCGCGAGCGGATGATCGTTGGTCTCAGGAAGATCATGAGGTTGGTCTTCTCCCGCGAGCTCGACCGCGAGCGGAACAGGTTGCCGAAGACGGGGACGTCGCCAAGGCCGGGCACCTTCTGCAACGAGCGCTGTTCCTCTTCCGACAACAGGCCGCCCAAGGCCAGGATCTCGCCATTGGCGACGGTCACCACGGTTTCCACTTCGCGCTTGTTGAGGACGAAATCGCGATCATCGACGGTCGAGGCGATGGAGGAGACGGTCTGGCGGATCTCGAGGCGGATGGTGCCGCCGGCGTTGATCTGCGGGCGGACCACGAGCTGGACGCCGACGTCCTGGCGCTGGACGGTGCGGAAGCTGTTGTTGAGATCCTGGCCGAGTGCCTCGCCGGTTGTGACCGGGATTTCCTGGCCGACGAGAAGACGCGCTGGCTGGTTGTCAAGCGCCATGACCGAAGGCGTGGCAAGGATGTTGGATGCGACATCCTGCTGCGCAGCGTTGATGATGGTGCCGAAGACGGCATTGCCGACATTCCAGGTAAAGACCCCCGTGCCGCCGGAGATGGGGGATTCAGTTGCCGCGCGGATGGCGTTGGCAATGAGAGCGTTGGCAAGGCTCGGGTTGCGGATCTGGCCCTTCTCGACCGCGACCGCGCCGGCAATGGCGAGAATGTCGGGCCCGGCGTTGGTGAAGCTCGAGGCAAGAAGGGGCGTGGCTTTGTCCGCAGGCTTGACGAGCCACTGGAGCCCGAGCTGGCGGGCAAGGGTATCCGAGATCTCCACAATGATGGCCTCGACCTGGACCTGGGCACGGACCCGGTCGAGCTGGCGCACGACTTCGCCGAGCTCACGCTGAACGTCGGCCCGGGCGGAGATGATAAGGGCATTGGCGCCATCGTAGCGGGCAATGACGGCCTGGCGCGGACGGGGCCCGGCAGCAACGCCAAGATCGGCGCCAGTTGCTGGAACGGCCTGGACTTGCGGCAGCTGGCCTCGCGACGCGCCAGCACTGCCAGCCGCGCCGAAGGGGGTGCCGACCAGCGCTGAGAGCGGCTGGTTGGAGGCAAGCGGGTTTGGAGTGGGAGTCTGGCCGACCAGCGACTGCAAGACCGGGAGGATGGAGGCAGCATCAGCATGGTCGAGGAAGATGACGCGGGTTTCAGCACCTTCGGCGGCGCGGCGGTCGAGATCGCGGGCAAGAGCTGCCATCTGGCCGACGATTGCAGAATCGCCGCGGATGGCGATGGCATTGGCAGCATCGATGGCGACCACGCTCGCGGTCGGCCCTGCACTCTCTGCGCCGCGGCTGCGGCGGAGCAGCTGGTCGAGGGCTTGTGCGACTTCGCGCGGGCCAGCGTTGCGGAGCTGGACGACTTCGGTGCCGGAGCGATCGCGATCGATTTCCCGAAGGGCAGCACGCGCGCGGGCGATGTTGTCTGCAAAATCGGTGATGATGACGGCGTTGCCGCTGCGGTTGGCAGCGACCGTGCCATTGCGGCTGAGCACTGGGCGCAGGGATTCGACAGCCGAGTTGGCGTCAATGTTTGCAAGCGGGATGACGGCCGTTGTGAAACGCTCACCAGCGCGGGCTGACCCGGCGCCGGCCTCGGCCGGCTGAATGCGATATTGGCCCGAGCCGGTGGGGACGGCGACAAAGCCATTGGCGCGCAGGGTTGCCAGGAACAGCTCGAAATAGGCAGCGCGAGAAAGCGGGCGATCGGAGATGACCGAGACACTGCCGGTGACGCGCGGGTCGATGACGAAGCTTGCGCCCGTCACACGCGCGACATCGGCAATGAAGGTGCGAATGTCGACATCGCGCAGGTTGAGCGTGAGCTCACGCCCGGCGGCAGGCTGGACAGGCGGGGCAGCGGACTGGGCAGCGAGCGGAGCCGTGGAGGCCAGCAACAGGGCCAAGGGTGCCAGGCGACGGCAAGTCATTCGCTCTCTCCAGAGGGCGGAACGGGTTCAATGAAATTCCCGTCTGGGAGCACGGCAGGCGGGGCGGAGCCGGCCGTGGCACTGGAGGGCGGGGGGGCGGCCGGAGGTGCAGCCGAGGCTGGCGCTGAAAAGAGCGCAGGCGGCGTGCCCTGGGACTCATCCAGCCAGAGCGTCTCGGACGTTCCGGCGCGGTTGAGGACGACATGGTCGCTCTGGACTGCAGCCAGCGTGACGCCCTCAAGGACGGTGGCGCCGACCTCGTGGATCGACTGCACTCCGTCAGGTCCGGCGAGGATGGCAACGCCTCGACCCGAGACCGGATCCAGGCGGACACCCTTGAGGACGAGGGGAAGGGCTGTCACGGGAAGCGCTTCTGTGGCGGCGGCAGGGGCGTCGCGCACGAAGGGATCGAAGCGGGAAAGGATGGCAGGATCCGGAGCCGGGGCCGGGCGCGGCAACGCCGGAAGCGGCTGGCGGACCGCAGCAACGGCGCGGATGCCAAGGACCACGACAAGGGCGAAAAGGGCAGCAAGGACAGCAAGGGCAAGGGGGGGGAGCGCGCGACCAAAGGCCGGACGGGCTGGCGCCGAGGCGGACAGGGTGCTCATGCGGTCGTCCACTCCCCTTGGCCGATCGGGTTCCCTCCGGCCGATTCTTTCTGGCCGGCTGCGAGGCTGCCTTGGGCGAGAAGCATTACAGATTTGTTTCGCCGTTCGCCATGGTCCGATGCCTGCATTCCCATTTCCGCAAACCTCCAGACTTCGGGCAGGACCGGTTGGACGGCGACACCTTGCCCCCCTGCGGCTGCAGCAAGCCAGAGTGGCCAGGCTGCCACAGCGAGGCAGGCGCCGAACGGCACGACGGGCCAATGCGGCTCCCGCCCGCGCTGGCGCCGGCGGTGGCGGATGACCACCGCAGCGACCAGGCCAGCAAGGGCTGCAGCGAGCAATAACGGCGGGAGGTGGCTTGGGCTTAACCATGTGCCGAGGGCGGCTGCCAGCTTGACGTCGCCAAGGCCCAGGCCCTCGCGGCCGCGCAGCGCGAAGAAGAGCGCGCGCACGAGCCAGAGGGTGGAGCCAGCGAGCCCTGCGGCTGCGAGCCGGAGGGGAAGCGCGGCTGGCTCGAGGAGGGCTGCTGTTGCAAGCCCAGTTGCAAGGAGCGGGAGGGTGAGCCAGTCAGGTAGCCAGTAGTGGCGAAGATCGAGCGCAGCGAGGGCAAGGAGCATCCAGCCGAGGAGTGCGCCAGCAAGGCCCAGCGGCAGGCCAAGAAGGCCGAGTGACAGCGCGCCGATGAGGCCGGCGAGCGCTTCGAGTGCCGGGTGGAGCGGGGGGATGGGCGCCTGGCAGTAGCGGCAGCGGCCGCGGCGGGCGAGGAAGGCGAGCAAGGGGACGAGGTCGCGGGCGGCAAGCGGGGTTTGGCAATGATCGCATCGGGAGCGGCCAGTGACAGGAAGGCCGTACGGGGTGCGCAGAACAAGGGTTGCAAGGAAGCTGCCGGCAACGAGGCCGAGGAGGAGACCGAGCGCAGCGAGCGCGAGCGACGGGGGGCCGGGAACGCCCATGGCCCCCAGGCCATAGTCGGCAGCGCTGCGCAAGGCCATTGACCCTGCACCCTGTTCCGCCATTAGGGAGCTGGGGCAGGCGGGAGCGTGCGGTGTCGAACGTCGCCGGCAAGGCCTATGCAATGAACGTGCTGACGCCGATGCCGCCGCGTCGGACCTGGATCAACCGCTGGCTGTTCCATCTCGCCCGGGCGTTGCCATCAAGGCTTCACGGGTTGCTGGGGCTTTCGATCATCCATTTCGCACGGTGGGTGGTGATCCGCCGCGACCAGTGGCCAGACCTCGGCCAGGGGCCAGAAGTGGTGACCAACGACTACATGCTCTTCTGTTCCAATTTTAACGGGACCTGGGACCAGTATATTGACGCTTTCGCTGACGGCATTCCCTCCGGTCTTGATCTCTTCTGGTATTCTTCGACCAAATATCCGGGTTCGGTGCCGATCACGCCGTTCAAGGCCTATATCCGCGCCAACCAGATCGACACTGGCTATTACTACAATGCGACGCCTGGGGCAGCGCAGCGCGACATCAAGGCGGCACTCAGGGTGCGGCGCGCAGTGCTGCGGCTGGCCAAAGCGCATGCGGCCGGCCCGGCGGCGTTTGCGCAAGCCTGGGTGCGGGAGCTTGGCGCAGTGCAGAATGATCTTGGCACGCCGGGCTACGCGCCGGTTGCCTCGCGCGATACCGACCGCGCCGATGCCGAGCGGGCGACGCTGGCGCGGGAGCGCTGGGGGGCGCGGGCCTATGGCGGGGAGGTGCCCCATGCCGACACGTGATGGCGGCCACTTGTTCTTGACCTGTCTTATTCCGGTCAAACGGGTGGGCGAGGGTGCGAGCGCGGGAGCTGAGGGCGAAGGGGTGCCGCCGAGCCATCGGCTGCGCGAGGAGCTTGCCTTGCTGCCAGTGGCGCAGCAGAGCCCGAAGACCGAAGCGGCAGGCCAGGAGAGCCCGTTTGCGCGCTGCCAGCGGACGCATTTCCTGCGCCTGCTGGTCGTGGACCAGCCCATGTTCAATGGCCGGCAGCAGACCGACCCGGTGGTCAATGCGCTGAAATCCCTCCTTTCCTTCCTGCCCGGGATTGCGCCGCGCGAAATTTCGGTGCCGGAGACGCATGATGTGCTGGGGCGGCCGTGGCTGGTGCTTGCAGCGGACATCGACGCGCGGGACCATGAGGCCGACGGCGGTTTGGCGAGCTGGGCGGAGGGGCTGTGGCGGACCAGCCGTGCCGAGCTCGAGGCGATCTTCCGCCATTGCTTCGGGTTCGAGGGTGTGGCCGACGGGCCGGGCTTTGCGCGCTATCTTGCCCGTTGCCAGCTCGAGACGACGATGAGTTTCAACGACTATTGGGAGGGGCGGCCGCCGCTCACGGGGGTCAATCTCCTGACCCTCGGCCTTGGGGCGCTGGCACTCCTGCTGGGGGTGGGGGTGCTGGTGGCAGAGGCTCTGGGGCCGCTGCACCTGCTGTGGGCGCTGCCCGTGGCGCTGGGGCTTGTGGCGCTGGGTGCGATCCTCTGGATTGACCGGGTGGGAGCGCGGCCGTTTCCGCCTGCGCCCGACAGCGACCTGCCAAGCATTCTCAAGGCGCTTTATGTCCAGCAATGGTTTGCGCTGTTTGTTGAGCAGGCGCAGCTGATGCGGCCGGCCGAGCGGTTCGATGCCTTCGGCCGGTTTCTTGCGACCGTCAAGCCGCACGCGCTTGCAGCACCGACCCAGAAGCCCGGGGTGGTGCGCTCGGACTGGATTTACCAGGAGCCGCCGGCCCTTGGCCAGGTGGTGCGAGCGCCGAGGTGAGTGCCTCTGCCCCCATCTGTCTTGAGCGGGGGGATATCCAGGGCGGGATCCTGCGCGCCTATGGCAAGCGCGGCTATCCGAGGGCGCGATTCCTGCTGTTTCATGTTGCTCGCGCCGAGGCTGGACGCTGGTTTCTTGAGCAGCTGCGCCCGCGAGTGACTCCTGCGCTCGACTGGGCAGAGGGTGGCGAGAGCGTCAAGCCGGGGCAGATGACGCGGCCGGAAGTGACACTGAACCTCGCCTTTACCTTCCGCGGGCTGGAAGCGCTTGGCGTGCCGCTTCGCACGCTCAAGGGCTTTCCCGAGGCATTTGCAGACGGGATGGCGCAGCGCGACGCCGTGCTTGGCGACGATGTGGGACCAAACCGGATCCGCTTCTGGGACCCGGTGTGGCACGGCGAGCCGGGCCGGGCGGGGGTGCATGTGCTGGTGATGCTGAATGCCCTCATCGCTGCGCCAGATGTGATGACGGCGCGGCTCGCCAAGGTGACTGCAGAGGTGGTGGGACTGGCTGGCGAGACTGCAGGCGGGGTGATGCTGCTCGAAGGGCACCGCGGCGCCGATCCGCGCTGGCAGGAGCTTGCCGCGCTGTGGGGCCCCCAGCCGGACGGGCGGATGGGGCCGCTTGCGAGCGAGCATTTCGGCTTCAATGACGCAATCGGCGACCCGGTGTTCGATGGCCAGTATCCGGACGGCGCCGAGCGTGACAAGTGCCGTGGGCAGGGGGCAGTGGATGGGTGCGGAAACTGGCGGCCGCTTGCAACTGGCGAGTTCATTCTCGGGTGGCCGGATGAGTCGCAGGAAGTGGCAGGTGCGCCGATGCCGCTCGACTTCAGCCGCAATGGCACCTTCTTTGCCTACCGGAAGCTGCACCAGGACCTGGCGAGCTGGGATGTCTGGATCGAGAGCCGGGCTCTGATGCTGAAGGAGGTCTGGGGCCTTGCCAGTCTTGCTGAGGCGCGCGCAACCCTGAAGGCGAAGATGGCCGGGCGCTGGGAGGATGGCGTGCCGCTGGTGAAGGCGCCGACTTTTGCTGACTGGCAGGCGGCCCGCGCCCGGATGGCAGAAATGACTCGTGCCGAGCAGACGGCCTTTCTGACCGAATTCGGCTATGCCAGCGATCGTGAGGGGCGCATGTGCCCCAAGACTGCGCACATCCGCCGAGCGAATACGCGTGATGCGCTCGACCCCTTGTGGGACGCGAAGGACGGGAAGGGGCGGCTGGGCTCAGCGCTCAACAACCGCCGCCGGATCTTGCGCCGGGGGCTTCCCTATGGCGGCCGGGATGATCCGGATGGCGAGCATGGAATCGTGCTGCTCGCCTATTGCGCCGACTTGTTCCGGCAGTTCGAGTTCGTCCAGCAGCAGTGGATGAACCATGGCCTGGATTTCGACGCTGGCAATGACGGCTGCCCGATCGTGGGGGCGCATCGCGAAGGTGCGCGGTTCGTGATTGCAAGCAGCGATCCGGCAAAGCCGCCGTTTGTGGCCGGTGGTCTGAAACCGTTCGTCACAACGCGCGGCGGGGACTATTTCTTCCAGCCTTCGATGACGGCGCTTCGGATGATCGGGCAGGGACTGGTGGACCCGACATGAGCGGCCGGCTGGGCGCGGCGCTTGACGGGCTTCTGGCGCTGGCGCGGCTGGTTCTTGGCGCACGCGGGGGCATGCGGGCGCGGTTGCGGGCAGTGCTTGGCGTGCCGGAAGGGCAGCGGGCGGCGATGGCCGTGCTGCGGTTCGCAAAGCCGCATCTTGCCCTGAAGTCAAACCTTGTTGCCTGTTACGAAGGCGAGGGCACATTGCTTCTGACCCGGGCGGCGGATGTGCGCGAGGTTCTGGCGCGGGAGGCGGAGTTCGCTGTCGTCTATGGCCCGAGGATGCGCGCGCTGACTGGCGGGCGCGACTTCTTCCTGGGATTGCAGGACGGCGAGCTCTACCGCCGCGACACGGAGGCGCTGGCGGCAATTACCGACCCTGACGACCTCGCTCGCGTGCTTGCCCTGGCGCGCCGCGAGGCAGCGGCCGCCGTGGAGGCTGCGAGCAGCGCGGAAGGCGAAGGCGCAATCGACCTGCCACCTGCGCTTGCAGCGCGGATCCCGGCATTGATGGTGCAGCAATGGTTTGGCGTTACGGGGGGACTTTCGCTTGAACAACTGGTCGCGGACGCAACGGCGCTGTTCCACTATCTCTTCTCGGATTTGCGCGCTGAGCCGGAAGTGAGCACGAAGGCGATGGCTGCCGCAGCGCGCGTCAATGCCGCAATCGAGAAAAGCCGCGCGACGGCGGCCCCGGATACCCTCCTTGCCCGGGCGTGCGCGCGCGGTGCTGCAGGGGACCCAGCCTTCGATGCCGACGGTGTCAGGACCCAGATGCTGGGCCTCATCATCGGGGCGATCCCGACGCTTTCCAAGGCCTCGTGTCTTGCTATCGAGGAGCTGCTGCAGCGGCCGGGAGCGATCAAGGGGGCAGAGCGGGCCGCACGCGCTGGCGACGAGCCGCGGGTGGGGGAATATCTCTTCGAGGCGCTGCGATTTTCGCCAGTCAACCCGATTATCTACCGACGCGCTGTCGCCGATACGACCATTGGTGCCACCCGGGTGCCGAAGGGGCGGATGGTGCTGGCGGCCAATCTGTCTGCCATGCACGATGGAGAGGTGGTGGATGCACCTGACCAGTTCCGGCCCGGGCGGCCGTTTGAGCAGTATCTCTTGTGGGGGATGGGCGTGCACCGCTGCTGGGGCGACCAGGTGAACCGGGCCATCCTGCCGGCGATGCTTCTGCCCTTGCTGGCGAAGCCGGGGTTGCGGCAAGTTTCGCCGCCCGATGGCGCCGGCACGCCCTTTCCTTGCCACTACTGGCTGGCGTGGGGATTGCGTTCGTCTACGTAGTGGAACTTGCCCCCGGTTAGGACAGCAGCCGAAGGGGCGCGGACGTGAGCAAGCAGGAGGTGGCGGGGCCCTTTTGCAATCCCTCAGGCGACCTGGCGGTCCATGCCTTCCCAATAGGGCTTCCTGAGCTCCTTTTTGAGGATCTTGCCCGAGGGGTTGCGCGGCAGCTCGGCGACGAAATCGACCGATTTCGGGATCTTGTAGCCGGCAATCAGCGGCCGGCAGTGGGCGATGATCTCGTCTGCCGTGGCGTGGGCGCCCTCTTTCAGGACGATGATGGCCTTGACTGCCTCACCCCATTTCGGATCGGGCACGCCGATGACGGCGGCGTCGCGGACCGCGGGGTGGGTGTGGAGCGCATTCTCGACTTCGGCGGGGTAGATATTCTCCGCTCCCGAGACGATCATGTCCTTCACCCGGTCCTGGATGTAGAGATAGCCGTCTTCGTCCATGACGCCGGCGTCGCCGGAGAGATACCAGCCGTCACGGATGGCTTTCGCGGTGGCTTCGGGCTTGTTGTGGTAGCCAGCCATGACCGAGACCGAGCGGATGGCGATCTCGCCGATCTGCCCTCGGGGAAGCTCGCGCATCTCGGCATCGACGATCCGGATCTCGTTGCCGGGGAAGGGTTTGCCGCAGCCCTTCATGCGGGCATTGCCTTCGACGCTGTGGTCCTCGGGCGGCAGGTAGACGACAGTGCCGGAGGTTTCAGTGGCGCCATAGCATTGCACGAACTGGGCATTGGGGAAGCGGGCGATCGAGCGCGAGAGGACGTCCAGGGGAATGGGTGAGGCGCCGTAGAGGAGAGCGCGGACGCTTGAGAAATCCGCGGTGGCGCCTTCGGGGTCATTCAGGATCATGTTGAGGACGGCAGGGACCGCGAACATCCGGGTGACGCGGTGGGTGCCGATGGCGGCGACGATGGCCGGGATTTCGGGCCGGGGCAGGATGACCATGGTGGCACCAGCGTGGAGCGCGTGCAGCGCCCAGCCGGTGCCGCCGATGTGGAACAGCGGCATGGCGACGAGTGCGACATCATCGTCGCGCCAGAGCGACCAGGCCTCGCCGGTGAGCGCGCCCTTGGCGATGGTGCCCAAGAGGCTTCTATTGGTGAGGAGGGCGCCCTTGGGGAAGCCGGTGGTGCCAGACGTGTAGAGCTGGAGGACGATCGTCTCGGGGCCGGAGGGGGCGAGACTGTCGTCGGGCGTGGCGTCAGCGAGGAAGGCATCGAATTCCTCAGTCCAGACAATGGTAAGGCCAGTGACGCCGGCGCCGGCGATGACGGAGCCGAAGGCGCGGTCGGCGAGGAGGAGCCCGATTCCGGCGTCCTGCAGGACATAGGCGACTTCACCGGCGACGAGGCGCCAGTTGATGGGAGTCATGATGGCGCCGAGGCGGAAGCAAGCGCACATGAGGACGACATAGGCGGGGTGGTTCAATCCCATGTGGCCGACGCGATCGCCGGGCTTGACACCCGCCTTGCGCAGCGCGCCGGCAGCAGCGAGCACGCGGGCATGGAGGCTTGCCCAGCTTTCCGCCATGCCCTCGTAGCGGATGGCGATGCGCTCGGGCGTTGTCATGGCCCAATGGGCGGTCATGTCAGACAGGCGCGTGAATTCCACATCGTCCTCCCGGGTGCATCTTAGCGCGCGGCGGGAGGGAATGGTGCTCGAATTTCTCTCAGGCGAGGGTGGCAAGGAAGCGGGCGGCATCCGCGCGCACTTCCGTCTTTCGGGCAGGCGGGAAGCGGCGCCAGCTCTCCAGGATGCGCCCCATGCGCGGGTTTGATGCGAAATGCGGTTCGTTGCGGGCGATGAAATCCCAGTAGAGGCGGTTGAAGGGACAGGCCCCCTCGCCCGTCTTCGCCTTCACGTCGAAGCGGCAGTGGCGGCAGTGGTTGCCCTGGCGCGCAATGTAGGCCCCGGAGGCCGCATAAGGCTTGGAGCCGAGGAGGCCGCCATCGGCCCACTGGCTCATGCCAATGACATTGGGCGCCTCGACCCACTCATAGGCATCCGCGTAGACGATGAGGAACCAGTGGTGGAGGGCATGGGGATCGACTCCGGCAAGGAGGGCGAAATTGCCAAGGACCATGAGGCGCTGGATGTGGTGGGCATAGGCGAGATCGCGGGTCTGGGTGAAGGCTGCGTCAAAGCAGGCCATGCCACTTTCACCCTGCCAGTAGATGGCAGGAAGCGGGCGGGTGGCACCGAGCATATTGGCGCGCAGATATTCGGGCCCTTCGGCGAGGTAGATGAGCCGCACATATTCGCGCCAGCCGAGGATCTGGCGGATGAAGCCTTCAACGGCGTTCAAGGGCGCAGAGCCGGCGCTCAAGGCAGCGAGCGCGACATCGATGAGCTCGCGCGGGGTCAGGAGGCCGAGGTTGAGGGCGGGGGAGAGGAGGGCGTGGAACAGGGTCTCCTCACCGTGGGCAAGTGCGTCCTGATAGTCCCCGTAATGGGGCAGGCGATGGCGCGTGAAGTCGGCAAGGGCTGCGAGGGCCTCACTGCGGGTGACGGGCCAGTGGAAGCGCGCAAGGGTGCCGAAGTTTTTTGGGAAGCGGGCTTCGACCATGGCGATCACTTCGCGGGTGATGGCATCGGGGGCAAAGCGCGGGGGTGGGGGCGGGACGAGGCCGGGTGGCAGGGGCTTTCGGTTCTCGGCATCGAAATTCCATTGGCCGCCGACGGGCGTGTCGCCCTCCATGAGAATGCCGGTCTCGCGGCGCTGCCAGCGGTAGAAGTCTTCGAGGCGGAGGCGCTTCCTGAGGCCGCGCCAGGCGGTGAAGGCGGCGGGCGAGACAAGAAAGCGGTCATCTTCCAGGATGGTCGCGCCCTCGATTGTGGCCTGGAGGGCGCGCACCCGATGCTCGCCGGCTTCGGTCATGCGGATGTGGGAGGCGCCGTGGCGGGCAGCGGCAGCGCGGATTTCGGAATCGAGGCTGCCGAGGTTATTCGGGTCGTCGAGGCGGCGGTAGTCGACCTGCCAGCCTTCGGCGCGCCGTTCCTCGGCGAAGTGGCGCATGGCGGAAAAGACGAGGGCGAGCTTCTGCTTGTGGTGGGGGACATAGCGCGCCTCGTCCATGACTTCGGCCATGAAGAGGACGGAGCCCGAACGGGGGGCGCCGCAGAGGCTGGCGAGCGAGGGGCTGAGCTGGTCGCCGAGGATGGGGAGGAGGAGCACGCAGGCCCTTTGCGCTGGCCGCTTTCAGCCAGCAACTGGGCGGTGAGCCGCAGCCGTCAGCCGAGGATGAACTGCCTGACGGCCGCGATCAGCTCGGGACTGGCTTCAGCTTCAAGGCTTGCGCCCTGCAATTGGGGCGTTGCGAGGAGCCGGTCGATGAGGACGGGGATCTCGGACTCGTTAGAGGCGATGTAAAGGCCTGGCCGGGCTGCGAACTTCTCTGCTGTGGCCAGCTGATGCTCGTTGCGATGCTCCCCGAGGCTGGCGCGGCGGGGCAACATCAGGAGAGGCTTCATGTGGGTGAGGGCAGAGATGATTGAGCCCATACCCGCATGTGTGACCATCAGTCGGCAGGCGGCGAGTTTTTCCGCATAAAGGTCTGCGGGCAGGAATTCGGCCCAGTCCATGTGGGAAGGGCGGAAGCTCGATGCCGTGAGCCTGCCGAGCTGGCCGAAGACGGGCATGGATGCCGTGGCTGCCCAGGAATCGACTGCGCGCACCAGCCGATCGAATGGCTCCTGCGTGCCGACAGAGAGGAAAATCACAGGACCTGGCCCCTGTAGCTTGGTCCGCCTGGCCGGGCGAGTTCGGGCCATTGCGTGAGCCAGAGGTCGGCGAGCGGACCTGCGCGGGCACCGGAGAGCGATGGCTCTTTTGCATTGGCGATGCTGTCGAGCCAGAGTGTGCGGGCACCCAGGAGGCGACCAAAGACGATGGCGAAGTAACCGACCGAGGCGCCAGTTGTGATGATGACCTGGGGCCGCAGGCGCAGGATGAGCGCGAACACTTGAACGGCCTGGCGGATGAGGCGGAACTTTTGCCAGCGATTGGCATCAGTGACGACATGGTAGCCTGGGGCGGCCTGGCCGCGGGCTTTGGCAAGGCGGGCGACATGCCCCTGGCAGTCAGGCGAGGTCGTCGCATAGTGGACCTCGCACCCATCCCAGGCGCTGGCGAGGCGAAGAAGCTGGATCCAGTGCCCTCCGTTGGACGCAATGGCGAGAACACGCGGTCTGATCATGGCCTCGAGCCTTGTGGTTGCGAGATCCCCTAGCTGCCGGCTGGAAGGCTGCCAAGCACCTGGCAGCAGCAGGTTCAGTAAAGTCCGCCCTGTTGGGCGAGGAAGTCCCGATCGGTCCGGATGGTGCGGACGACCTTTTTCGGGGTGGCGCGCGTGGGTGCGGGCGCGCTCACAATGCGGCGTGGCTCGGTCTCGGGCTTGAAGGCTTCCCAG
>NZ_JBRCLD010000043.1:0-17688 GCF_053487655.1 Thermaurantiacus sp.
GTCGAGCGCGACCCGGGTCAGGGTCTCGTCCATCGGAATGAGAGCGTGGCCGTAGCGGGTGATCCCGGCCCGGTCGCCGAGGGCTTCGGCAATCGCCCGGCCGAGCGCGAGCCCGGTGTCCTCAACCGTATGGTGCGCATCAATATGGAGATCGCCCCTGGCCGCAAGGTCGAGATCGAAGAGCGCATGCTTTGCGAGCTGGTCGAGCATGTGGTCGAAGAAGCCGATGCCGGTTGCGATCCGGCGCGCGCCCGTGCCGTCGAGGCCGAGCCGCACGTCGATGGCAGTCTCGCTGGTCTTGCGGTGGATCGTGGCACGGCGGGCAGACATGGGCCAGGCGTTAGGGCGGCTGCGCCCTGCCTTCAACCTCTGTCGGCAAGCTGGCGGGCCTCGTCGGCCTGCACGAGGCGAAGCGCGGTTTCGACGCCGCGGCCCTCGGGCAGCGCCTCGCCCTTGCGGTCGGCACCAAGCTCGCCGAGTTTCCGGCCGGTCACCAGCACGCGGCCCTCGACCGAGCCGACGAACTCGTTCCACGCCCGCGCGGTGTCGTCGAGGTTCTTTCCAACCTTGTTCATTTTTCCGGCCATGATCTTGAGGCGCTCGTAGAGCTCCGCCCCAAGTTCGCCGATGGCGCGCGACTCCTTCGCCATCTTCTCCTGCCGCCACACCATCGCGACCACGCGCGCAATGGCGAGCAGGTTGGTCGGGCCGACGAGCAGGACCCGGCGTTCCATGGCCCAGAGATGAATTTCCGGGTCTTCCTCGAGCGCGGCAGTCAGGAAATTCTCGCCCGGCACGAACATGAGGACGAAGTCCGGCGCGTCGGCGAACTGGTTCCAGTAGGCCTTTTCGGCAAGCGATTTCGCATGCGCCCTGACCCGCGCGGCGTGGCGGGCACGGGCCTCGGCACGCTCGCGATCGGAGGTCGCTTCCTGCGCTGCCAAATGGTCGTCGAGCGCGCATTTTGCATCCACCACGAGCTGGCGCCCGCCGGGCAGGAGGATGATCGCGTCCGGCTGACTCGCCTTGCCATCGCCGTCGGTCACGCGCGTCTGGATCGTGAAGTCGATCCCTTCGGCAAGCCCGCCCACCTCGAGCACACGGCGAAGTTGTGCCTCGCCCCAGGCCCCGGTCGCCTTCGCCGAGCCCTTGAGCGCGGCGACAATCCGGCCCGCCTCGGCGCGCATCGCCTGCTCGGCCTTCGCAAGCGCCAGCAGCTGCTCCGAAAGCGCGCCATAGGCCTGTTCGCGCTTGGTATCGAGCGCCTTCAGCTCGGTCTCGAACTGGCTCAGCGTCTGGCGCACCGGCTGGATCAGCTCGGAGAGCGCCACCTTGCTCTCCGCGAGCCCCTTCTCGGCCTCGGCGCGGTGCAGCTTCAGCGTCTCTGACGCCTGCTGAGTGAAAAGCTCCTGGGCCTTTGCGAGCGCCTCTCCGGCCAGACGCTGGAACTCGCCCTGCAGCTGGGCAAGCTGCCGCGCATGCGCTTGGTCCCGCTCGGCTGCTATTGCTTCGACGGCAGCGAGCTTCGCCTCCAGCTCGGCGGCGCGGGCAAGCGCGGGCTCTGCCATTGCGAGCCGCGCGCGCAACCCCTCCACCTCGGTCGCGCGGCTGGCGAGATCCGCCCGCACCACACCAAGCGGCCGGCCCCAGGCCAGCCAGCCAAAGACCAGCGCCACCAAAAGCCCGAGCAGGCCGACAAGGAGAATCAGCAAGTTGCTCGCATCCATACAAGGAACATTAGGCGAACAACCTTGCCCATGTCACGCCCTTTCGCCATGATGCTGGCCGGAATGGAGGTCGCTCTTGCCCAATTTTGCGCGTTTCCCTCCTGGCCGTTCCAGCATAGGGGGGGATTGGCGCATGGCTGAACCCCTTTCTGACCAAAGGGCGATCGCGCTCTTCCTTGACATGCTTGTCGCGGAGCGGGGCGCGGCTTCCAATACCCAGCTCGCCTATGGCCGCGACCTTGCCCAAGCGTCGGCAGCGCTGGATGCTGGCCTCGTCGCGGCGGCCGAGCCAGACCTGCGCCGCCTTTTTGCCGGAATGGCTGGACTCGCCACGGCAACCCTTGCGCGCAAGCGCTCGGCACTGCGCCGCTTTTTCGGCTTTCTCGTTGCCGAGGGGTTGCGGGACGATGATCCGATGACAGCGATTGAACCGGTGCGACCAGGCCGGCCGCTGCCGCGGACGCTTGCGCTTGCCGAAGTCGAGGCGATGCTCGCCGAAGTGGCGCGCCGCGTGGAGGCGGAGCCGGGGCGCAGGTCTGACCGGCTCGCTGCCCTTTTTGAGCTCCTCTATGGTTCAGGCTTGCGCGCGTCCGAGCTCGTCGCCCTGCCGCGCAATGCGATCCGGGCCGGGGAACCGGTTGCGATCGTCTGCGGCAAGGGCGGACGCGAGCGGCTTGTCCCCGTGTCCCCGCCCGCGCTTGCAGCCGTTGCCCGCTGGCTTGCCCATGTGCCGAAGACGAGTCCCCATCTCTTCCCGTCGAGACGCGGCCATCTCTCCCGGGCCCAGCTGTTCAACCTGGTGCGTGAAGTTGCAACTGCGGCCGGCATCCCGCCTGAGCGCGTGTCCCCGCACGTGCTTCGCCACGCTTTTGCCACGCATATGCTCGAGAACGGCGCTGACTTGAGAAGCCTGCAGATCCTTCTCGGGCATGCCGACATTTCAACGACGGAGCGTTACACGCATGTGGCGACACGGCATCTGGTGGAGCTCGTCACCAGGCGGCACCCCCTGGCGCGGCGCCGAGCCGCAGCTGCAGACTGAGACCGCCCTCGACCGCTCCAGGGTCTTCTGCGAAAGCAGGCAGCTATGAGTCGCATGGGGGAGTCCACCCGGTCTGGAACCGTTGCCCATGTCAACCGGATCGCAACTGCGGTTCCGGCCCATGATGTGCACCGGGCGTTTGAGCGGTTTGTCGAGGATCTGCTGGGTGAGAGCCGGGAGCGGATCCTGTTCCGCCGGCTGGCCAGCCGGTCGGGAATCGAGCGCCGCTTCTCAACCATGGCGCCAGTCTATGATCCGGCCGGCTTTGTGACCGAGGCGGGCGGCTTCTACTTTCCTGGCAAGTTCCCGACGACGGCGCAGCGGATGAAGCGTTTCGCCGAAACAGCGCCTGACCTTGCCGCAGAAGCCGTGCAAAAGCTCGGCGTGGACCCGCAAGCGGTCACCCATCTTGTGGTTGCCTCATGCACGGGCTTCATGGCGCCAGGGCTTGACCAGGTCCTGATTGGAAGGACCGGGATGCGCGCCGATGTCGAGCGCACCGTCGTTGGCTTCATGGGGTGCTATGCTGCAGTCAATGCGCTGCGCTTGGCCCACCATATCGTCCGCTCTGATCCGGTCGCAAAGGTCGTCGTCGTCAATCTCGAGCTCTGCACCCTCCATTTCCAGGACACGCGCGATCTTGAAAGCCTGCTTTCGATGATGCTGTTCGGCGATGGGGCCAGTGCTGCGCTCGTGACTGCAGACGAGCAAGGCCTTGCCCTTGAGGATTTTCTCTCCATCGCGATTCCGGAAAGCGGCGGGCTCATCACCTGGGACATCGGTGATACGGGTTTCGACATTGGCTTGTCGGGCGAAGTGCCACGGCGGATCCAGGCTGCCATGGCTGAGGAAGACATAAGGAATGCGCCCGATGGGCTGCTGCGCGGTAAGCGACCGGAAGACTATGGTCTCTACGCGGTCCACGCCGGCGGTCGTGCTATTCTCGATGCCGTCGAGTCCGGGCTCAAGCTCGCTTCGGACCGGCTGGCAACCTCGCGCTCGGTGCTGCGCGATTTCGGCAACATGTCATCGGCAACCATCATGTTCATCCTCGAGCGCCTGCTGGCAGCCCCGCGCGCTGGCAACGGGCCTGAGGCGGGTCTTGCCATGGCCTTCGGCCCCGGGCTCGCCTGTGAAACCTTCCGCTTCCGCAGACTCTGAGTCGACTGCGCCGGAAGGAAGCCGCGGCGCTGGCCCCTTGTTTGTCTGGCGCGATCTTGCCCGCCGCGCCGACGAAGCGGAGTGGATGGACACCGAAGTCGTAAGCGAAGCGGAGTTCGCCTGCTGCCTCGCCGACCTTGAGACAGTGAACTGGCTGACGCTGGCGGCCCGGCCCACTCTCCGCTTCCTCGCCCGCCTTACCGCCAACTGGCCTGAAGGTTCCGAGCTGCGGCTGGTCGACGCTGGCTCAGGACAGGGCGGGATGTTGCGCCATATCCATGCGTGGGCGACACGGCGCGGCCTGGTGCCCCGGCTGACTGGAGTTGACCTCAACCCCCACGCTGCGGAAGCTGCAAAGGCAGCAACGCCATCCGACATGGCGATCGACTGGGTGACGGCCGATATCTTCGACATTGGCTCGGCCTTTGCGCCGCATGTCATTACCAGCGCGCTTTTCGCCCATCATCTCGACGATGAGGCCGTGGTCCGTTTCCTTGTCTGGATGGAGGCGACAGCGAGCCACGGCTGGTTTGTGAACGATCTCCACCGCCACGGGTTCGCCTATTATGGGTTTGCAGCGCTTGCGGGGGTGATGCGCTGGCATCCCCTTGTCCGCCACGACGGCCCGCTTTCGATCGCACGGGCGTTCACGCGGGCCGACTGGGTGCGCCTGCTCGCTGCTGCCGGAATTTCCGATGCAAAGGTCAGCTGGCACCTACCGTTCCGGCTTTGTGTCGAAAGGGTGCGGCCATGACGAGCAGAAGGAGGTCAGCTGCTGACGTGCTGGTGGCTGGTGGTGGCCTCGCCGGTGCAGCTACTGCCACCTGGCTTGCACGGGCTGGCCGCCAAGTCCGGCTTCTGGAGCGGGATGAGTGCCCCCAACACCGCATTTGCGGCGAGTTCCTTTCCTGGGAGGCGCAGGCGGCGCTTGCTGATCTTGGTGTCGATCTCGCTGCCCTCGGCGCCCTTACCATCCGCCATGTGCGGCTCGTTGCTGGCGCCAAGGCGGTGACATCACCGCTTGGCTTTACGGGTAAGTCGGTCACGCGCCGCCGCCTCGATGCCGCGCTCCTTGAGCGGGCTGCGGCGGCAGGCGTTGAAGTGATGCGGGGCTGCCAGGTCCGGGCACTCGCCCCCGATGGCGCACTCATGACCAGCCTAGGGCCGATGGCGGCGCCGGTCACCGTGGTGGCAACGGGAAAGCATGCGTTGCGCGGGGCATTCCGGTCGCATGCGGGCACATTGGACCACCAGCTCGGGTTCAAGAATTATTTCCGGCTTCGGCCTGCCATGCGCGAAGCGCTTGCCGATCATGTCGAGCTCATCCTGTTCGAAGGCGGCTATGCCGGGCTGCAGCTGGTGGAGCAGCATATGGCCAACCTCTGCCTGTTGGTCTCGGCCGAACGCTATCAGGCCGCCGGCGGTCGCTATGAGTCGCTTCTGGCCAGCTTGTGCGCGCAGTCTCCGCATCTTCGCGCACGGCTCGACGGGGCTTCACCGCTGCTCGATCGACCACTTGCCATCAGTCGCGTGCCCTATGGCTATGTCTGGCGGCCGAGACCAGACGCGCCGGCGATGCGCCTTCCGGTCGGCGACCAGGCAACTGTCATCCCGAGCTTCACCGGCGACGGCATGGGGCTCTCGCTTCATGGCGCCCGCCTTGCTGCACAGGCGATTCTCGACGGGCAGGGCGCGCCGGCCTATGCTCGGGCGCTGCTCCGCGATGCTGCACCCGCAGTCGCGCGCGCCACTTTTCTGCAGAAGTTTGTGGGCGAGGGGCCAGTCCGCCAGCGCGGGCTGGTCACCCTTGCCGGCATCGTGCCTGGCCTCCTCACCCTCTCGGCCCGGCTGACGAGGCTCAGGCCCGAAGCGGTCGCAGCGGTTGCTGCGGGCCGTCCAAACCGGATTGGAAGCTTCGCCTAGGGCCGATGCATGCGCCTATTTCAGGTGCTTGGCCAGATATTTGTTCATCTCAAACATGGTGCAGCTGTCGCGTCCGAACACGCGCTTTAGCGTTGCATCCGCGTTGATCCGCCGCTTGTCCTTGGAATCCTGCAGGTTGTTCGCCTTGATATAGTCCCACACGCGCTTGACCGCCTCGCCCCGCGCCACCGGCTCTTTGCCGACGATTGCCGCGAGCTCGTCCGAGGGCACAAGCGGTGTCTGCAGCGCATTCGGTTTCTTGCTTGCCATTGCTCCTTCTCCCTTCACCCAAAGACCGCAATCTTCCCACGGAGCCGCAGTCTCCGGGGCATAGTGGAGGCCATGCGCTGAAACTTTCTCTAAACTCAATGGGGGAGTTGCGTTTGGTGGCATAATTTCGCGTGCGCAGGTGCGGTCTCCTGCACAATCCAGCCGCGCCCAGGCGCAAGCAGCGGGCACATGCAAACATCATTAACATTCTTTCCCCTGCTATCGTGCTAGGATAAGTGCCCTTCGACGGATGGAGCCGACCATGCGCTGCGCAGTCGTGGATGATGACCGGGCCCAGGCCGAACTGGTGCGCACCCTTCTCGAGGATTCGGGGCATCATTGCGACATGATGACATCGGGTCGAATGCTCATCAGCCGGCTGCGCCATGAGACCTATGATCTCGTCGTGCTCGACTGGTGCATGCCGGGGTTCGATGGAGTCGAAGTGCTCCGGCTGCTCCGCCAGGGTCCTTACTCCGGGACGCCAGTGCTGATGCTCACCTCCCGGGCGGATCATGCGGATGTGGTAAGAGGCCTTGAGGCAGGTGCTGACGATTACATTGTCAAGCCGTTGGTGCCAGAAGTGTTCCTCGCCCGAGTCGAGGCCATCCACCGCCGGGCTGCAATGCAAAGGCCAGCCGCGCCGGTGGTCACCTTTGGCCCCTATAGCTTTGACCGGGCCAAGGAGACGGTGCGCTTCCATGACCGGGAAGTGAAGCTCACCTCCAAGGAATTTGCGCTAGCACTCACCTTCTTCGAGAATCTGGCACGACCGCTTGCGCGATCCTGGCTCCTTGAGACCGTCTGGGGGACAGCGGCCGACATTGAGTCGCGCACGCTTGACACCCATGTCTCCAAAATCCGCGCCAAACTTCACTTGCGCGCCGAGTCCGGCTACAGACTGCTTCCGGTCTATTCCCATGGCTACCGGCTTGAGCGTGCCGGTCCGCAGGCGGGCATGAATGCCGCGGTTTTGACAGGAACCCAGGAGGAGGCGCCCCCAGCCAGTCCATGATCCCCTACATCGCTCCACTTCTGCTGCTGATGACTTCTGCCTCCGTCCCGCATTGGGCGGCTGGGCCAGTCATGTTCGCGTCGGCAGCGGAAGGCGGGGACTTCGTCGTCTATGAGACCGGGCCTGGAGACACGCTGATTGCCCTTGCCGAAGCGCATTTCCGCGATCCTGCGCTCTGGCGCAATGCCCGCGCAGCGAATGCCCGGCTGCTTGCCAGCGTTGATCCCATGCGGCCGCTCTCCCCGGGCATGCGGCTGCGGCTTGATACGGCGTGGCTGCGCCGCACGCCGGCAAAGGCCGCAGTGACATCCTTCCGGGGCGACGTCCGCGTTCATGCAGGCGGCACAACCCGTCCGGCCCAAATCGGGCTCTTGGTCGGTGAAGGTGAAGGGGTTGAGACTGGCACGGCCGGGTTTGTGACGCTTCGTCTCCCCGACGGCAGCGAGATTTCGCTGCCGACTTCAAGCGCCATCCGTTTTGACCGGCTGCGCCGCTACAGCCTCAATGGTGCACTCGACCGGCGCATTCGGTTGATTTCAGGCGGCACGTCGGCCCGCGTGGTGCCACTTGCAGACCCCACCAGCCGGCACGAAGTGACAACCCCGGTCGGCGTTGCAGCCGTGCGCGGGACGGCGTTTCGGGTGCGCTACACGCCGGGCGCAGCGCGGGCGTCAGCAGGCGTCCTCGAAGGCCGGGTCGGCGTGACGGCCGGGGCCGCCCCCGAACGCCTGCTTCCCGCCGGCACTGGCCTCGTCTTCTCGGCTGCTGGTCCCGGCGCAGTCACTCCGCTGCCAGCACCTCCGGTCCCACTCGACATGCCAGCGTTGCAGGCGGGTGCGACGGCCCGCTTTGCCGTGCGGCCGGAAGCTGGCCGCACCTTCCGTGCCATCGTTGCGACCGACCCGGAGATGCGCGACCCGCTGGCGGAGATCGAGTCCGCCAATGGCCGCTTTGCCATCTCCGGCCTGGCCTCCGGCCGCTACCATCTTGTTGTTACTGCGGTGACAGCTGAGGGGCTGGAAGGGATGCCAGCCCATTTCAGCTTTGACATCTCCGAGCGCGCGGCCGCAGCGTCAGGGGGCGGGGCAGATCTCGCGTCGCCTGGCAACGGGGAGCCCGGCGCCGGGCAGGAGTCAGCAGGAAGAAGAGAGGCTGGTGGTCTGGAGGAGGCCTTTGCTGGACTTGTCCAGCCTGCGCCCGTTGCTCAAGTGTTGAGTGGGGGGCTGCTTGAGGAAGGCGATACAGCTGCAGGGCTCGAGTTGGCTGCGGCTGGCGGTGGCAACCCCCCACTGTGGTCGCTCGGGCCAGGCTTGGCCGCCCAGAAGCTGCCCGCTGTGCCGCTTTGGGGTGGATTGGGCAGCGGCTTCGGCCGGGCCATTGCGCTCACACTTCCTGCCGCGCCGCCTGCTTCGTCTACCCCACGCCTTCTTGAACCGGGCCCCCTCCTTCCGGTTCCTGGCGGAGTGGTGCCACCAGTTCACACCGACCCTGGTTCCCCCCTGCCTGTTCCGCCCTCGCTTCCGCCAGGGTTGCCCGGACGGGCGCCGGCCCTTGCCCTCGTGCCTGAGCCCGCGACCTGGGCGCTCGTCATCACGGGCTTCGGGATGATCGGTCTGGGCCTGAGAGCGCGCCGTGCGCAGCGCGCGGCCAATGGCAGGAGAGCGGGTGCGCCCTGAACCGCGCCCGCGCGCCGAAGCAGGGCAGGAGAATCGCGCTTCTGCGATCGGGAGGCTTGGTCGGCTGACCGCCAAGCGCGGCCTGCTCTTCGAGTGGGTGGGACTGCTCTTGGCAGCGATTGTGGCGGTCGGCATCGCGACCTGGACCCGGCCGTTCGAGCGGCTCGACAATCTGCTCTACGATGCGGTGCTCCGCCTCAAGCCACGAACCCCGTCAGCCGACATCCAAATCGTTGCCATCGACAACCGCAGCTTGCAGGCGCTCGGCGAGTGGCCCTGGCCGCGGCGGCGGCATGCCGAGCTCATCGACCGGCTGCGGGAGGCCGGAGCTGCAGTCATTGGCTACGATGTCCTCTTTCTAGAGCCTTCCGCCAGTGCTGCCGATGATGTTGCCCTTGCCGATGCGATTGCCCGGGCTGGCAATGTCGTCTTGCCCTACCTCATCGACGTGCCCGGAACGGATGGTCGCGCATCCGACTTGCTTCTGCCCACTGGAGCGCTGGCACAGGCGGCAGCAGCAGTCGGCCATGCGAGCCTCAGGCCCGACCGGGACGGGGTTCTTCGCGCAGTTGAGCATCTCTCGCTTGCTGACGGGACGCCACTGCCGCATTTTGTCGATGTGGTCGCCGCCCGGGCCAGTGGTGCACCAGTTGGCGCCGTGCTGCCGCCACAGGGTGCCCGGCTGTTCGGCACACGCGAGGTTCGGATCCGCTTCGCGCCGGCTCCCGGTGGCTACCGCCATGCCTCGTTCATCGACGTTCTTCAGGGCCGGATCCCGCGCGCCTATCTGGCTGGCCGGATTATCCTGGTCGGTGCGACGGGCGCCGGCTTGGGCGACCGGTTTGCAACGCCCGTCTCGGGCCAGGCGGAGACGATGGCTGGTGTCGAGCTTCTGGCCAATGCCCTCGACAGTGCCCGCAGCAACGACGTGATCCGGGTGGTCACGCCGCCTGTGCAGCTCGCTTTTGCGCTTGCGCCTGTGCTGCTGCTGATGACGGGCCTGCTTCTGCTGCGGCCACGGACCAATCTTTGGATCGGCGCGGGACTTTCGATCGCTGTCCTTGCCACCTCGGCCTCTCTGGTGTTGGGCGGCTGGTGGGTGCCGCCGGCCAATGCGCTGGTCGCGCTGATGCTTCTGTTTCCGCTCTGGGGTTGGCGCCGGCTCGATTTTGCCAACCGCTACATGGCAACCGAGCTTGAAGCACTGGCCGGCGAAGGCGGTTTCCTGCGCGGCGAGCGCGAGGTGCCAGTGGGGGACCCGGTCGAGCGGCAGGTCGCCCTCATGCACGGTGCCATTGAGGATGTGCGGAACCTCAAGCGGTTCATTGCGGAATCGCTCGACAGCCTTCCTGATGCAACGCTGGTCACCGACCTCGACGGCCGCGTCCTCATCGTCAATGAGGCAGCGCGCGCGCTTCTTTCACCCTATTTCGGCGGTGATCCCGAAGGCGCGCCTGTTGCTGACGTCCTTGGAGCGTTTGCGCCAGTACTCGCCGATGGCGAGGCCGAGGTCCTCCCGTCCCTGGCACGGCTTGGCCCCGGTGCCATGCCAGCCGAGGAGCCGTGCGAATGGCGGCTCACGGACGGCCGAGTCCTTGACGTGCGCTTTGCTTTCTTCTCCGATGACCGGGGGGCACCGTTGGGGTGGATCCTGCGCCTTGCTGACATCACGCGCCTGCGCGCGGCCGAGCGCCAGCGCGAAGAGGCGCTGAAGCTTTTGACCCACGACATGCGCAGCCCCCAAGCCTCGATCCTCGCACTTCTTGCAACCGAGGCCAGGGCGCTTCCCCCGGCGTTGGCGGATCGCATCGCGCGCTACGCGCGCCAGACTCTCGAACTTGCCGACCAGTATGTCCAGTTTGCTCGTGCCGGAACCGTCACGCCCTCGATGGCATTGATGGATCTCGCCGAGGCGCTGGTCGATGCCGTCGATGACCTCTGGCCGCAGGCGCACACTCGTGGCGTGCGCATGGCAACCGATCTGCCGGAGATCGAGGTGCTGGTCCGGGGCGACCGGGCGCTTCTCACCCGCTCGATCCAGAACCTTCTTGGCAATGCGCTCAAATACGGCGGTGGCAGTCCCGTTCGCGCGTCGATTGAGCTCGAATGTGGCCAAGCGCGGCTGACAGTACGAGATTGGGGGCCTGGAATTGCCGCAAGTGACCTCACTCTCGTCTGGGAGCCGTTCCACCGTCTCGCCCCGGCCGAGGGGCAGCCGGCGGAAGCAGGTGCCGGCCTCGGTCTTCCCTTCGTGAAGCGCGTGGTCGAGCGGCACGGTGGGCAGGTGTTCGCACACTCGACCCCAGGCGCGGGAGCCGCCTTCGGGTTCGTGCTCCCGCTGGCCAGCGAAGACCGCTGATCAGCAGGGCTTAAGCTGCAGTCCGGATCCCAGCACCCGCTGCCAGAGCCCGAGCTGCATCATAATCGGGCTTGCCATTAGGGGCGCGCGGCACCTTCTCAACCAGCACCACGCGCTTGGGCGCCTTGTAATGCGCATGGCTCGCCTTCACATGAGCGATGAGTTCTGCCTCGGTGACTGGCGCCCGGCTCTCGGCAACAGCAGTGACCGCCTGGCCCCAGGTCTCGTCGGGAACGCCGAAGACGAGGGCATCCTCGACGGCCGGGTGCGTCTTCAGCGCTTCCTCCACCTCCTCGGGGAAAACTTTTTCGCCGCCAGTGTTGATGCACTGCGAACCGCGTCCAAGCAGGACAATACTGCCATCGGTGTCGAGCATCGCAAAATCGCCAGGGATGGTATAGCGCCGTCCGTCGATCTCCACGAACGTCTTCGCGCTCTTCTCCGGATCTTTCCAGTAGCCGAGCGGAACCAAGCCGGTGCGGGCAATGCGGCCGATCTTGCCCGAGCCCGGCGCGATTGGGCGCATGTCTTCATCAAGAACGATCGTGTTGGGATCGTGCTGGAACCGGGTTGGAGCATCTGGCGCTGCAGATGTCGAGACCGACGTCCCATAGCCAAGCCCTTCGGACGAGCCATAGCTGTCGACACACATGAGGTTGGGGGCATGGCGCAGCAGACCCGCCTTCACTTCCGGGGACCACATGGTGCCCGACGAGATCATAACCTTCAGACTGTCGAGCGCGCCCGCCACTGCGCTGCCGCCGGCCTCGAGGGCGCGCAAGATGGGCCGGGCGAAGGCATCCCCGACGATGACAGCGAGATCGGGTCGATGAAATGCCGCAAGCCGCAGCGCATCTTCCGCATCGAAGCTGCGCTTCGCCTGGGTGATGACCGTGCCGCCGAGCGCCAGGGCGTAAATCCCCATGAGAAGCCCGGTGCCGTGCATGAGTGGTGGCAAAACCAGCGCCTTGCGCCGCGCCGGGTTGGCAAGAACAGCTTCCACATGCGCCCCCAGCGAAGCCGGAGGCTCGGAAAACAGCGCTGGCGCCCCGCCGCCGAGCAGCGTGAAAATGGCGCCCTGCTCCCACATCACGCCCTTGGGCATGCCCGTCGTGCCGCCAGTGTAGATGAAGAAGAGGTCACCGTAGCGATGGTCAGCGTCGATCGGCTCGGCCGGCCCCTCCGTCGCTGCGGCGAAGGCTCCGGCCCAGGCTGGCGGCGTGCCCCCCACCTGCAGCCAGAGCCTTACCTGCGGGAGCGCGTGGCGGATCTCCTCCATCAAGCCGGCGAACTCGGCGTCAAACACGACAACATGGGCGTCCGAATTGTCGAGGATATAGTGCAGCTCGGCGGCGGCATAGCGGTAGTTGACATTGACATGCACCATCCGCGCCTTGAACGCGGCCCCGGTCGTCAGAAGATAGGCCGGCGAATTGCGCATGAGGTGGGCGACCTTGCTGTCTGGCCCGGCGCCAGCGGCCAGGAACGCCCGGGCCAAGGCGTTCGTCATGCGGTCGTAGCTTGCCCAGTCGATGACGGTGTCGCCATGGATGAGCGCCGGCGCGCTGCCGAGCCTGCTCCCGAGCGCCTCATAGACTTGGCCGAACGTCCACATGCCGCACCTCCCGCACCATCCCTTCTCGTCAATCTGGCGAGGGTGGCGCAGCCATGCAACCCGCTGCTATTCGTGAGGGTCGAGGGAGTGGGCGATGCGGGCGTGGCGGGTGGCGGAGCTTCGGGGGATCGACGCGCTCACCCTCGCCGATGTTCCCGAGCCGCCGCCCCCGGGCCCCGGCGAGGCGACGGTTGCGATGGTTGCCGTCGGCCTCAACTATCCCGATCTCCTCATGCTTTCCGGCGGCTACCAATATCGGCCTGCGCTTCCCTTCACGCCGGGCATGGAAGGCGTGGGGCGGGTGATTGCCGTCGGCGAGGGAGTAGCAGCCGATCTGCTCGGCGCCCGCATGCTGGTCGGTGGGCGCACCGGCCTCCTTGCCGAGCGGATCACAGTTCCGCTCGCCCAGCTCCGGCCGGCGCCGGAAAGCCTGTCCGACAGCGAGGCGGCGGGCTTCACCACAGGGGCACTGACCGCCCATGTTGCGCTGGTGGCGCGCGGTGGTCTCGAGGCAGGCGAGCGCCTCCTCGTGCTCGGTGCCGGCGGCGGGATGGGTCTTGCCGCGGTTGCGATGGGGGCCGCACTCGGCGCCCATGTTGTTGCGGCGGCTTCGGCATCGGAAAAGCTCGCCGCCGCTTGCGCTGCGGGCGCGCACGAGACCTTGCTGCTCGACCGCGCTGTACCCGACCTCGCGAGCGTCAGGAGGCGTTGCAACCTCGTCTTCGACCCGGTCGGCGGTGCGCTTGTTCTTCCTGCGCTTTCGGCGTTGGCATGGGGCGGGCGTTATCTTGTCATCGGCTTCGTTGGCGGCCCGCCGGTCGCACTGCCGTTGAACCTGGTGCTTCTGAAGGGCGTGTCCATCATCGGCGTGCGCGCAGGCGAGGCCGGCCGGCAAGACCCGGAGGCCGGCCGCCGCCACCTCCATGCGATTGATGCTCTTGCCGAGGCTGGCAAGCTCCGCCCCCATGTCGGGTGTGAGCTTCCCCTTGCGGAAGCGCCTGAGGCCTTCCGCGCCATGGCGGCAGGGACACTTATCGGCAAGGCCGTCATCCGCTGCGACGGCTGACCGCAGGCCATTGCTGCGATTGACCGGAGGCCAGCGCTGGGGCAAAAGGTTCACGTCGGTCGCGGGGGGCACCTCGCGAGCAGATGCGCGGGAGAGAGTTCGGCCTTCCGGAAAAGGCCGAGCCGCCGAAGGAGCAACCGCCCCCGGAATCTCTCAGGCAAAAGGACCGCGCGCCTGCCATCCCGCCGACAGTCTGGAAAGCGCTCCGGGGAACTGGGGCCGCCGAAGGGGTAAGCGGCCGAGCCGGCGGAAGCCGGGGGTTCGCGAAAGCTCTCAGGTCTCGTGACAGGCGGGGGCGGGCGGGCGGCGTCTTGCTGTCCGGCTGCGCGGGATGCGGGATGGCCGTCGATCCAAACCTGAAGCGTCTTCCGCTTGATTTGCTCCACCGCCAGCTCGGCGGGCGGATGGTCCCTTTCGCCGGCTATGCCATGCCAGTCCAATACCCAGAGGGCGTAATCGCCGAGCATCGCTGGACGCGGGCGCACGCCGGCCTTTTCGACGTCTCCCATATGGGCCAGCTGACCATTTCCGGCCCCGGTGCGGCCGCCTGGCTTGAGACGCTCTGCCCCGGTGACTTCCTCGGCCTTCCGAAGGGGCGCATGCGCTATTCGCTGCTGCTCGCCGAAGACGGCGGCATTCTTGACGATCTCATGGTCACCAACGGTGGGGAGCATCTCCATCTCGTCGTCAATGGCGCGACCAAGGCCGCCGACATCGCCCACCTGCACGCCCGGCTCGCGCCTGGCCTTGCGCTTGTCCATCGTGAGGATCTTGCACTTCTCGCTCTGCAGGGGCCGGAAGCTGCTGCCGTGCTTGTCCGGCTTGGCGTTGTGCCCGAGGGGGTCGGTACGCCTTCCGTTGAGGCGCTCAAATTCATGGCTGCCAGTCCTTATCGCTGGCAGGATGTGAAGCTTTCCATCTCACGCTCCGGCTACACGGGCGAAGACGGCTTCGAGATTTCCGTCGAAGCAGCTGCAGCCGCGCAGCTGGCCGAGGCTCTGCTCGCCGATCCAGAGGTCAAGCCCATCGGCCTGGGTGCACGCGATTCGCTTCGGCTCGAAGCTGGGCTTCCGCTCTATGGCCATGATCTTACGCCTGAAACCGAGCCCGTGGAAGCCGGCCTCGCCTTCGCCATTTCCAAGCGACGCAAGCGGGAAGGCGGCTTTCCGGGCGCAGCGCGGATCTTGCGCGCGCTCTTTGATGGCCCGGCGAGGAAGCGCGTTGGCCTCAGGCCCGAAGGCCGCCAGCCTGTGCGTGAGGGCGCAATCATCCATGCTGGTGACAAGGAGGTCGGGGTGGTGACGTCAGGCGGCTTCGGCCCGTCCGTCGGTGGGCCGATCGCCATGGGGATGGTTGCGTCAACGCATGCAGCCGATGGCACTGCGCTTGAAATCGAGGTCAGGGAGAGGCGGCTTCCAGCGCGCGTTGTCCCGCTTCCCTTCTGGCAGAAAAACTACGCACGCTGAGGGAGTTCGACATGCGCTACTACACCGCCCAGGATGAGTGGATCGAAGTCGAGGGAAGGAGCGCGACCGTCGGCATCACCGAGTATGCGCAAGGCCAGCTTGGCGACATCGTCTTTGTCGAGCTGCCCGAGCCTGGCCGGGTTGTCGAGCGCGGCAAGGAGGCAGCCGTCGTGGAATCCGTCAAGACTGCAGCTGATGTCTATGCGCCAGTCTCAGGCACGGTGACCGAGGTCAATGCGGCGCTTGCTGATAATCCTGCGCTCGTGAACGAACAGGCAGAAGGCGAGGGCTGGTTCTTTCGCCTCACCCTTTCCGACCCGTCTGAACTCGAGGGGCTGATGGACAGAGCCGCCTACGAGGCCTTCCTCGGTACCCGCTGATGCGCAGGAACGCGGCCGTCGGTCATGTGCCTGCCGGCCTCAGGCCAGCGCTGAGCGCGGGTGCGCGTGCAGCCGGCAGTGCGAAATCGCGGATGCCTGCGCCAAGCCATATCAAGCCCGACTGTTCGATCCTGGCAGCGCCGGCGCCAGAGCTTGCCGTGGCACTCCCATGCGGCCCCTTGATCGCTGATACTCGCTGCCTGCGCTGGCAGGCTCGAACGCCTGGAGACTGCTGATGCGCTACCTGCCTCTCACTCCTGAAGACCGTGCCGCAATGCTAAAAGCGGTAGGTGCTGCCTCGATCGACGATCTCTTCGTCGACGTGCCCGAGGAGGCCCGCCTAGCCGGCCCAATCGAAGGTCTTCCCCGTCACATGCCCGAAATGCTGGTCGAGCGCGAGCTCCGCCGCCTTGCCGGGCGCAACATGGCTGCGGCCGACCACCCCTTCTTCCTCGGCGCCGGCGCCTACCGCCACCATGTGCCGGCAAGCGTCGACCATCTCATCCAGCGCGGCGAGTTCCTGACTTCCTACACGCCCTACCAGCCGGAAATCGCGCAAGGGACTCTGCAATATCTCTTCGAGTTCCAGACCCAGGTCGCCCGCCTGTTCGCAATGGAGGTCGCCAATGCCTCGATGTATGATGGCTCAACCGCGATGACCGAGGCCATCTTCATGGCCCGGCGGGTCACAAGGCGGGCGAAGACCCTCGTCTCGGCCGGGGTCCACCCCCATTATGTCCGCGCCGCCCGAACGCTCGCCCGCTTCACCGGGGACCAGCTCGTCACCGGCGCGCCAGAACCCGCGCGTCAGCCGCCAGGCGATGATCTTGCCGCACTTCTGGAGGGCATCGATAGCGAGACCAGTGCGGTCGTGGTGCAATATCCCGATGTCTTCGGCCATATCGCCGATCTCTCGGAGCTTGCCGCGGCAGCCCACGCAAAGGGCGCGCTCCTCATCGTCGTGGTGACCGAGGTGGTCGCGCTCGGCGCGATCCGCGCACCCGGCGAGATGGGCGCCGACATCGTCGTGGGCGAAGGCCAGTCGCTCGGGGTCGGCCTCCAGTTCGGCGGGCCCCACCTCGGCCTGTTCGCAGCGCGGGAGAAGCATGTCCGGCAGATGCCAGGGCGCCTTACCGGCGAGACCGTCGATGCGGAAGGCCGCCGCGGCTTCGTGCTCACCCTTTCAACGCGCGAGCAGCACATCCGCCGGGAGAAGGCGACGAGCAACATCTGCACCAATTCGGGCCTCATGAGCCTCGCCTTCACCATCCACCTCACCCTGCTCGGCGAAAAGGGGCTGAGGCACCTCGCGCAGCTCAATCACGCCCGCGCCTGCCAGACGGCCGATCGGCTCGCCGCCATCCCCGGAGTCGAGCTGCTGACCCCCTGCTTCTTCAACGAGTTCGCCATCCGCCTCCCGGTCCCGGCCCGCGCCGCGCTCCGGGACATGGCCGGGATGGGCGTGCTCGGCGGGGTTGCTGCAACACGGCTGTGGCCGGAGCACCCTGGCCTTGCCAATGTTCTTCTGGTCGCCGCGACCGAGTGCGTCGCACCCTCCGACATCGACGCGCTCGCGCGCGCGCTCACCGAAACCCTTGCCACGGAGTATGCCGGCGCATGAGCATTCTTGGCACCCAACGCCCCACTGCACCAGCGGCTGCTGCTGCGTCCACCGCACCCACATTCTCCGGCAACCGTGCCCTGATGCTGGAAGAGCCCCTCATCTTCGAGCTGGGTGACACGACGACCTCTGGTGTTGATCTCGAGCCCGTCCCCGAGCACCAGTCCCGCCTCGCCGGCCTCGAGCGGCGCGGCACCATCGGTCTTCCTGGCCTCGCTGAGGGGGAAGCCGTCCGCCACTATACGCGGCTGTCGCGGCAGAATTACGGGATCGACCTTGGCCTGTTCCCGCTTGGCTCCTGCACCATGAAGCACAACCCGCGCTTGAACGAGAAGCTGGCGCGGCTTCCCGGCTTTGCCGACATCCA
>NZ_JBRCLD010000044.1:0-12819 GCF_053487655.1 Thermaurantiacus sp.
CGAGCATCATCAGCACCTTGCGGCGAGGAAGGGTGCGTTCCATGTCCGACCGGTGACCTCGCTGCCGCAAATCGGCCGGACGACCCATGATCGACCTCGACGACGTCCACCTCACGCTCGCGAGCCCGGCCGGCCCGGTCACGATCTTGCGCGGGATCGACCTGGAGGTCGAGGCCGGGACGAGCTTGAGTGTTGTCGGGCCCTCGGGCTCCGGCAAGTCGAGCCTCTTGGCGATCATCGGCGGGATCGAGCGTGCCACCTCGGGGCGGGTCGTCGTCTGCAGGCAGGATCTGGGTCTTCTCGACGAGGACGCCCTGGCGCTGTTCCGGCGCCGGCACATCGGGATCATCTTTCAAGCGTTCCATCTCGTGCAGGGGATGACGGCGATCGAGAACGTGGCCCTGCCGATGGAGCTCGCGCGGCGTCCCGGCGCCATGGCGCGCGCCGGTGAGCTGCTCGAAGAGGTCGGCCTCTCGCATCGGACAGAGCACTACCCGGCTCAGCTTTCCGGTGGTGAACAGCAACGGGTTGCGCTGGCAAGAGCTCTGGCGAACGAGCCGGATCTTCTTCTGACCGACGAGCCGACCGGCAACCTCGACGCTGCGACCGGCGAGGGGATTGTGAACCTGCTGTTCCGAAGGCTCGCCGAGACCGGGGCGACGCTCGTTCTTATCACCCACGACCGCGAGCTTGCCGGCCGCTGCGACCGGGTGGTGACCATGCGTGATGGCCGCATCGTCTCGGACACGCTGCAGTCGCGGGTCGTTCCAGCGTGATGCTGCTCTGCTGCCCGGACATGGCCGGTCGCTTGGCATGAACCTCGCACTTGCACCGCAAGGCATAGCCGGGTCGGGCCGTGGCCGGCCCATGGCCACGTGGCGGCTGGCCGCGCGGCTGGCCTGGCGCGAACTGCGTGGCGGCCTCGGCAGTCTCCGGCTCCTCATCGTCTGCCTTTTCCTTGGCGTTGTCGCCCTTGCTGGCGTGGGTTCGCTTGCGGCCGCCATCCTGTCTGGTCTCGCGCGCGAGGGCCAGACCATTCTGGGTGCCGACCTCGAGGTGCGCCTGACCCAGCGAATGCCGACCGCGGCCGAGCGGGCGCGGATCGCAAGCTTCGGCGAAATCTCCGACAGTGTGCGGATGCGGGCGATGCTGCGCGGGCTTTCCGGCCAGGCGGAAGGCCGGCAGCTGCTTGGCGAAATGAAGGCAGTCGATGGCAAGTGGCCACTCTATGGCGAGGCACGGCTGAGGAGCGGCGGCGGGAATGCGGAAGTGCGCGCAGCGATTGCGCGTGGCGCCGTCATCGGCGAGGCGTTTGCCGACCAGCTCGGTCTCGCCGTCGGGGACCGGATCGCGCTTGGCGAGAGCAGCTTTACCGTCACCGGCATTCTTGTGCGCGAGCCTGACAAGGCCGCCGAGGGCTTCGCTTTCGGCCCCAGCGTCTTGATTGCGCGCAACAAGGTTGAGGCGACTGGCCTGGTCCAGCCCGGCAGCCTCTATCGCTCTCACATGCGGCTGAAATTGCCCGCCTCGGTTGATCCTGCAGATGTGAAGGCAAGGCTCGAAGCCGAGTTTCCAGATGCGGGCTGGCGAATTGCAGACCGCCGCGACGGTGCGCCGGGGATCCGCCGCTTCGTTGAGCGGCTGGCCCAATTTTTGACCCTCGTCAGCCTGACAGCGCTTGCCGTTGCCGGCATCGGCGTTGCTGACGGAGTGAGGAGCTATCTCGACCGCAAGTCGGGCAGCATCGCGAGCTTGAAGACGCTTGGCGCATCCTCAGGCCTCATCGTCCGCACCTATCTCTTCCTCATCTTGGCGCTTGGTCTTGTAGCGGCGATGGCGGGTGCAGCCGCTGGCGCTCTCGTCCCCTCGGCAGTGGTGGCAGTCGCTGGGAGCGCGATGCCAGTTCCGCCAGCGCTCGGCTTCTACCCGGCGCCGTTGCTCGCGGCGGTCGCCTTCGGGCTTTTGGTTGCGGTTGCGTTTGCGGTTCCACCGCTGGCACGCGCGGGCGCGCTTCCGGCCCAGCGAATCTTCCGCGGTGTCGCTGAGCCTTGGCCCTGGCCTGGTCGCCGTGCACTTGGCGTTTCGTTTGCCGCTGGGCTGCTGGTCGTGGCTCTTGCCGTCTGGCAGGCCCCGGAGCCCGTGTTCGCATTGGCCTTTGTCGGGGCAGCAGCGGCGATCTTCTTGCTGCTCTGGGCGCTTGGCTGGGGTGTCCGCCGGCTGGCTGCGGCCCTTCCCCGGCCGCGCCGCGTTCTCTTCGGCCTCGCGCTAGCCAACCTGCACCGGCCCGGTGCGATGACCGGGCAGCTGGTGGTGGCGCTCGGGCTGGGTCTCTCGCTCTTTGCAACGCTCGCGATTGTCGAGACCAGCTTCAATTCCGAGCTCCGGCGGACCATCCCGGGCCGAGCACCGACCTTCTTCGTGCTCGATATCCCGAAGGAAGAGGCCGCGCGCTTCCGCGCAACCGTGCCAGAGGGAAGCGACTTGACCATGGTGCCTAGTCTGCGCGGGCCGATCACCTCGCTTCGTGGCAAGCCTGTTTCCGAGCTTGCGGAAGTGCCCGAGGGCGCCTGGATCCTCCGGGGGGACAGGGGCCTCACCTTCGCTGCTGAGCTTCCGGAAGGAAACCGGCTCGTGGCCGGCCAATGGTGGCCAGCCGGCTATGCTGGGCCGCCACTCGTTTCCATGGATGCCGAGCAGGCCGGCGTCCTTGGCCTCAAGGTCGGGGACAGCATCGGCGTCTCGGTGCTGGGGGTTGAGCTTGTTGCCACCATCGCATCGCTCAGGGAAATCCAGTGGGACTCGCTCGGCTTCAACTTTGTCCTTGTATTCGATCCAGCAACCCTTGCCGACGCACCCTTCACTTGGATGGCAACCGTCTCGCCGCCGCCGGTGGCCGAAGCAGGCTTCACCGGCCGGATCGCCGATGCCTTTCCGACCGCATCGGTCGTTCGCGTCAAGGATGTCGTCGGCCAGGTGGGGGCGCTTCTCAGCCAGGTGGGCGTAGCTGTGCGGGCGGCGGGAAGTGTTGCCATCCTTGCCGGCCTTGCGGTGCTGGTCGGCGCCATTGCAGCCCAGGCGCAGTCCCGGATCTATGATGGAGTCATTCTGAAAACCTTGGGCGCAACCCGGCGCCAACTGCTGCTTTCTGCAGCGATTGAATATGCAATCCTCGCAGGCCTGGTTGCGTGCATTGCGCTTGGCCTTGGCTCTGGCCTTGCCTGGCTGGTGCTCACCCGCGTGCTTGATCTTGGCTTCCAGCCCAATTGGGGCGTGGTGGCAGCAACCGTCCTTGCCGGGGCAGTGGTGACAATCCTTCTTGGTCTCTTGGGGGCGGCCCGGGCACTGGGCGCGCCGGTTGCGCAGACACTTCGCGCGCTTTGAGCAGCTCGTCTCGCTGGCGCGACCAGAAATCGGTCCTTGCCAGTCCGCTTTTCCTTGAAACTGCGGGTCGGGTGGGCGATATTGGGACCACTGCCGGACATGGCCGGCGCAACGGAGAGTGCAGATGAACAATCGGGTCGATCCTCGGCTTGCAGGCTCTGCCTTTGGCCGGGGCGAAGTCGCGCGTGCCGACTATGATGCCGGCCTGCGCGCACACATGTTGTCGGTCTACAACTACATGATCTCGGGCGTGCTGCTGACGGGCATGGTCGCGCTGGCGATGGCCATGACGGGTGCCGTGGCAGCGCTGTTCAACCCCACAACTGGGGCGCCCTCACTCCTCGGCTGGGCGGTGATGCTGGCGCCGCTCGGCTTCGTATTCTTCCTCGGCTTCCGTATCCAGTCGATGTCGGAAGGGAAGGCGCAGGCGCTGTTCTGGGCGTTTTCGGCCATCATGGGCCTTTCGATGTCCACCATTTTCCTGCGCTACACTGGCACCTCGATCGCGACGACCTTCTTCGCGACTGCAGCTGCCTTCGCTGGCCTCAGCCTCTGGGGCTACACGACCAAGCGCGATCTTTCGGGCATGGGCACCTTCCTCATCATGGGAGTCGTCGGCCTCCTGGTTGCGATGCTGCTCAACCTGTTCCTCGGCTCGCCAGCGCTTGCGTTCGTCATCTCGGCAGTCGGTGTCCTGATCTTCGCTGGCCTCACCGCCTATGACACGCAGAAGATCAAGGAGATGTACGACTATGTCGCCGGCACCGAAATGGCGGGCAAGTCGGCCATCATGGGCGCGCTTTCGCTCTACCTCGACTTCATCAACATGTTCAGCTTCCTGCTGAACTTCCTCGGCCAGCGCGAGTAGCGCGGGCCTTGTGCGGCTCAGGCCCGCCGGCTGCTGCCGGCGGGCCTTTCCTTTGGGCCGTTCCTCATGCAAGGCGAACCGGGGCAGGAGGAGAGCCGGACTTGAGCGACATCTATCACCACCGCGCCCGCACGCTCGATGGCCGCGAGGTCAGCCTTGAGGACTATCGCGGCAAGGTGCTCCTGATTGTCAACACCGCGTCCAGGTGCGGGTTCACGCCCCAGTTCACTGGGCTGGAAGCGCTGCATCGGCAGTTTGCCGACCGGGGTTTCGCCGTGCTTGGATTTCCCTGCAACCAGTTCGCCAATCAGGAGCCGCTCGACGAGGCCCAAATTGCGACCTTCTGCCAGACCAGCTACCCGGTCAGCTTTCCCATGTTCGCCAAGATTGAAGTGAACGGGCCTGGTACCCACCCGCTTTGGGCGCAACTGAAGGAGGAGGCGCCCGGTCTGCTCGGGTCCCGGGCGATCAAATGGAACTTCACCAAGTTTCTGGTGAACCGCGCCGGCGAGCCCGTCGAGCGCTTCGCGCCGACGGTCAAGCCCGAGGACATTGCACCCAAGATCGCAAAGCTGCTCTGACGCGTGGGCCCGGTCATCGCAGTCGATGGCCCGGCGGCGTCTGGCAAGGGCACCATTGCGCGGGCGCTGGCGCAGCATTTCGGCCTGCCCCACCTTGATACGGGTGCGCTTTACCGGGCGGTGGCGCTGGCGGCTGCGCGTGCGCAGGTTGCAACCGATGATGGCCCGGCGCTCGGGCGGCTGGCATCGGGGCTCGATCTTTCCCTGCTCGAAGATCCGGACCTGCGATCCGCCGACACGGCGCAACGCGCGTCCTGCATTTCCGCCTGCCCGGAGGTTCGGCAGGCGCTCCTTGCGTTCCAGCGCGACTTTGCGGCGCAGGCGGGCGGCGCCGTGCTGGATGGCCGTGACATCGGGACCGTCATTGCGCCTGATGCCGAGCTCAAGCTGTTCGTAACCGCGGCACCTGAGGTGCGCGCACGTCGCCGCTGGCTGGAGCTGGGCGCTGCCGGCGGGCTTGCGGGCCTTGCTGCCGTTGCAGCCGAGATCCGCGCGCGAGATGCGCGCGACCAGGACCGGGCTGCCGCACCGTTGCGAATGGCAGATGACGCCATCTTGCTCGACACGACGGACCTTGATAAGGACATGGCTGTTCGGCGGGCGATCGAATTGGCGATCAGCCGCTTGGGCCCGGCTTCCTGACGCCGCGCTGGCAGGGTTTCCGCCCGCCTGCGCCTTTTTCGTTTGTGTGGGTGCTGGCTTCCCGCCGAGCCGGTGGTGCAGGCAATGGGGCTCGCGCTGCCGAATCGACCGCCGGAGACAACCGGCTGGCAGGAACAGCAACGGAAGGCACTTAATGGCAACCATGGCAATGCCCAGTCGCGAAGATTTCGCGGCCCTCCTTGAAGAATCGCTTGGCAGCAGCCGGTCGTTCGAGGGCCGGGTGGTGAAGGGCCGGGTGATCGCAATCGAAAATGATCTTGCGGTCATCGACGTCGGGCTGAAGTCGGAAGGGCGGGTGCCGGTGCGCGAGTTCGCAGGCCCCGGGGAAGAGCCGCAGGTTGCCGTCGGCGATGAGGTCGAAGTCTATGTCGACCGAGTCGAGAATGCGCTTGGCGAGGCGCTGCTGTCGCGCGACCGCGCCCGTCGCGAAGCCGCCTGGGACAAGCTCGAGCAGCAGTTCGCCGCCGGCGAGCGGGTCGAAGGGACGATCTTCGGCCGAGTGAAGGGGGGATTTACAGTCGATCTTGGTGGCGTTGTCGCCTTCCTGCCCGGAAGCCAAGTGGACATTCGCCCCGTCCGCGATGTCGGGCCGCTCATGGGCATTGCGCAGCCGTTTCAGCTTCTCAAGATGGACAGGAAGCGCGGCAATATTGTCGTCTCGCGCCGCGCCATCCTCGAAGAAAGCCGTGCCGAGGCGCGCACCGGTCTCATCCAGTCGCTGCACGAGGGCCAGGTTATCGACGGTGTGGTCAAGAATATCACCGACTATGGCGCCTTCGTCGATCTCGGCGGGATCGACGGCCTGCTCCATGTAACCGACATGAGCTACAAGCGGGTCCAGCACCCAAGCGAGGTCATCAACATCGGAGATACGGTGAAGGTGCAAATTGTTCGCATCAATCGCGACACCCAGCGGATCTCCCTTGGCATGAAGCAGCTCGAGAATGATCCGTGGGAGGGCGCTGCCGCCAAGTATCCGGTCGGCGCCAAGCTGACCGGACGCGTGACCAACATCACCGAATATGGCGCCTTCATCGAGCTCGAGCCCGGGATTGAGGGCCTTGTCCATGTCTCGGAGATGAGCTGGACAAAGAAGAACGTCCACCCAGGCAAGATCGTCTCAACGAGCCAGGAAGTGGACGTGATGGTCCTCGAGGTGGATGCAGACAAGCGGCGCATTTCGCTTGGGATCAAGCAGGCCTGCCGCAACCCCTGGGAGAAGTTTGCCGAGGACCATCCAGTCGGCACGCTCGTCGAAGGCGAAGTCAAGAATGCGACCGAGTTTGGTCTGTTCATCGGGCTCGACGGCGATATCGATGGCATGGTGCATGTGTCGGATATCGCTTGGGGCCTGACTGGTGAGGCGGCGCTGTCACAGTATCGCAAGGGCGATATGGTTGTGGCACGCGTGCTGGAAGTCGATGTCGAGCGCGAGCGGATTTCGCTCGGGATCAAGCAGGCAAGCGAAGGTGGAGCGAAGGAGCTGCGCAAGAACGAGATCGTGACGGTCATCGTCCGCGAAGTGAAGGACGGCGGTCTTGAAGTGCAGGTCGGAGAGGACGGTCCAGTTGGCTTCATCAAGCGGGCGGATCTGTCCCGCGATCGCGACGAGCAGCGGCCTGAGCGCTTCCAAGTTGGCCAGAAGCTCGATGCCATGGTGATCGGTTTCGAGCGCGGCAAGCGGCCGAGCTTCTCCATTCGGGCGATGCAAATCGCCGAGGAAAAGCAGCAAGTGGCCCAATATGGATCATCGGACTCCGGGGCCTCGCTTGGCGATATCCTGGGGGCCGCGCTCAACCGGGCCAAGGACAAGGGCTGAAGCGCAGCCTCGGGGGCGGCGCACACCCCTCTTGTGCTTGACCGCGCTGGCATCCCCGGGCCATAACCGCGGCGGGCGGGCGTTGGGGGAATGCCGCCGGGCAGGGGAGCGAAGATGATCCGGTCCGAGCTTGTGCAGAAGATCGCAGACGCAAACCCCCACCTCACGCTCAAGGAGGCCGAGCGGGTCGTAGCAACTGTGCTCGATTCGATCGCGGAGGCCTTGGCTGCAGGCGGGCGCGTCGAGTTGCGCGGCTTCGGCGCCTTTACGACCCGCGCGCGCGACCCGCGCACTGGTCGCAACCCGCGCACTGGTGTTGCCGTTGAAGTTCAGGCGAAGCGCGTGCCGCACTTCAAGGCGGGCAAGGAACTTCGCGAGCGGCTGAACCCCAAGGGCTAGAGGTTGATGCCGGGGCAAGTCCCCTGCGCGGACGTGGCGGAACTGGCAGACGCAGCGGACTTAAAATCCGCTTGCCCGACAGGCAGTGCGGGTTCGAACCCCGCCGTCCGCACCCGGCAGTCCGCGCAAGCTGCAGTCCCTGCGGCCTTGCGCTCCGGTGCCGGCGCCAAGCGCTGGCCACGCACTGATGGTCGCATCGGCGATGCGCTCGCCTGAGCTGGCAGGCTCAGGGAATGAGGAGCGATGAGCCGCTGGTCGCGCGCGCCTCGAGATCGGCGTGGCAGGCTGCCGCCTCGGCGAGCGGCCAGCGACGGCCGATCCGCACGTCCAGCCGACCATCGGCCAGCATGCGAAGCACCCGCGCTGTTCCGGCAGCGAAATCCGCTGGCTCGGCATAATAGTCGAACAGGGTGGGCCGGGTCGTGAACAGCGATCCCTTGGCTGCGAGGATCCCGAAATCGACTGGCCCCACCTTGCCCGAGGCGTTCCCGAAGCTGATGAGGAGCCCCCGGCGCTTGAGGGAATCAAGCGCAGCCTCAAAGGTCGCCTGCCCCACGCCATCGATGACCACGTCGGCGCCTCGCCCTCCGGTCAGGGCGCGAACGTCCTCTGCCATCCGCTCATAGCCGATTGCCGCATGGGCGCCCGCTGCACGGGCCAGCGCCTGTTTGTCGGCAGTGCTGGCAACCGCGACCGTCTGGGCGCCGACGGCGTTCAGCCACTGGCACAGGAGGAGTCCTACACCCCCGGCCGCAGCCGTTACCACCACCGTGTCGCCCGGCTGGACCTTCGCGCAGCGCTCGACCAGGAATTCGACGGTCGAGGCCTTGAGCCAAGCCGCCGCTGCCATCTCGTCGGAAATCGCCTCGGGCAGCTTCACCAGCCAGTGCGCCGCCAAGGTCCGGTGGGTCGCGTAGGATCCGGGCGTCGAGGCGAAATAGACCACACGGTCACCCTGCGCGAACCCCGTGACGCCTTCGCCCACTGCCTCGATGACGCCAGCGGCCTCCATGCCGGGCGTGCAGGGGAGCATCACCGGATAGACACCCGAGCGATGGTAGGTGTCGATGAAATTGACCCCGATCGCGCTGTGGCGCACGCGGACTTCGCCGGGCCCAGGGGCCGGCACGTCGACCTCGACTTCCTCCAGCACCTCCGGGCCGCCGGTCATGGAAAACTGGATTGCACGCACGGCCATCTCCAGCTTGCTCCTGCCGCGCTTCTGGAAGGCTTGTCACGCCATGGCAAGCCGTTAGGACGGCGAGGGAGGAGGTGGTGTGGATCCTTTCGACTTCCTGATCGTGGGCGCCGGCTCGGCCGGCTGTGTGCTCGCCGCCCGGCTCTCAGAAGATGCGGGAACCCGCGTGGCCGTGCTCGAGGCGGGCGGAAACGACCGCTCGATGCTTATCAACATGCCGGCCGGGATTGCCCAGATCCTGCCTCCTGAGCACAAGTCGGAGTTCAACTGGGGCTACTGGACGGAGCCGCAGCGCCATCTCGACGGGCGCCGCCTCTACTGGCCGCGTGGAAAGGCGCTCGGCGGCTCGTCCGCCATCAACGGCATGGTCTATATCCGCGGTCACGCCACCGACTATGACCGCTGGGCGCAAATTGGCTGCACGGGCTGGGGCTGGGCCGATGTGCTGCCCTGGTTCCGCGCTTGTGAAGACAGCGACCGGGGCGCCTCGGACTGGCATGGCAGCGGCGGGCCGCTGGCAGTTACCCGGCGGATGCTGCCGCATCCATTAAACCATGCTTTCATCAGAGCAGCGGTTGAGGCTGGGATCCCTGCCACCGAGGATTTCAATGGCCCCCAGTTCGAAGGTGCGGGGAGCTATGATTCGACCATCCGCGGCGGCCGGCGCTGCTCGGCGGCGCGCGCCTACCTGACCCCCGAAGTGCGGCGCCGGCCCAATCTCTCTCTCCTGACTGGCGCCCTTGCCGAACGCGTGCTGTTCGAAGGGCGGCGCGCGTCGGGTGTCCGGGTCCGGTTTGCGGATGGCGTGCGGGATCTAGCGGCGCGGCGCGTCATTCTCGCTGGCGGGGCCGTCAACTCGCCGCAGCTGCTTCTGCTCTCGGGTGTGGGTCCTGCAGCCCATCTCACCGCACTCGGCATTCCCGTCATCGCCGACCGGCGCGACGTGGGCGCGAACCTCCAGGACCATCTCGACATCCTCGTCCAGTGGCGGTGTCGCGAGCCCATCACCTTGAATGGCAACGCCAGCCCCGTCACCAAGATGATCTCCGCGCTCAAGTGGGTGGTCGCGAAAACCGGGAATGCAAGCTACATGCCGACGGCTGCCGGAGCCTTTGTCTCAACGCGCGAAGGGCTCGCCGCACCCGACATCCAGATGCATTTCATGCCAGTCATGGGCAACCCCCACGGCGTCGGCGGAGTTCAGCCAGAGCATGGCTACCAGGTCCATGTCTGCCAGCTCCGGCCCGAAAGCCGTGGCACTCTTCGCCTTGCCTCGCCCGATCCGGCAGCGCATCCGCTCATCGACCCCAATTATCTCGACGCGCCCGAGGACGTGGCGACGTTGCTAGCCGGCATTGCCATCGCCCGGCGGATCGGGCGGCAGCCGGCGCTTGCCCGCTACAATGAAGGGGAAGCCTGGCCGGGGGAGGGCGTGGAGGGAGAGGCGCTGCTGGCGAAGGTCAGGGCCTGGGCGGAGACCATCTATCACCCGGTGGGGACGTGCCGGATGGGCGCCGATCCTGACGCCGTCTGCACGCCAGCGCTCCATGTCAACGGCGTTGAGGGACTGATGGTGGTCGATGCCTCGGTCATGCCCTTCTTGGTTTCGGGCAACACCAATGCGCCAACCATCATGATTGCCGAGAAGACGGCCGCTGCCATCCGTGCTGAACGCAAGCTCCGGGCGGCGGTATGACCCCCTTCACGATTCCCGTAGAGGAGGCGGAAGCCAGGTGGATCCGCCAGCGAGTCGAGGCTTGGCGGCCTTTCCCTGAACCGGTTGGCCATGGCTGGGAGCATGGCACCAACATGGCCTATATGGAGCGTCTGCGCGCCCGCTGGCTGAAAGGGTTCGACTGGCCCGCCGCCGTCACCCACATGAACCGCCTGCCGCAACTGCGCGTGCCCCTTGAGGGCGCGCCGACGCTTCACTGCGTCCACCTGCGATCGTCGCGGGCAGACGCCCTTCCCCTGCTTCTCGCCCATGGTTGGCCAGGGAGCATCCTCGAGTTCGACGCACTCTATGAGCGGCTGGCCGAGCCCGAGGATCCGGGTGCACCGGCCTTTCATGTCGTGGCACCTTCGCTTCCGGGCTATGCTTGGTCAGATGCGCCGCCAGCGCCGATCGGGCCGCGGGCGGTTGCCGGCCTCTACGACCGGCTGATGGTGGCACTGGGCTATGAGCGCTATCTCTATCAGGGCGGGGACTGGGGTTCGGTCATCGGCGGCTGGCTCGGGCTCGACTCGCCCCGTCTCATCGGCCTTCATCTCAACGGCTACGGCCTGCGCGCTGCCGACATGCGGCCGACCAACGATGCTGAGCGCCAATGGCTCCAGTGGGCGCGGACAATCCGGGCGACGGAGACTGGCTATCTCCAGCTGCAGGCGACCAAGCCGCAGTCGCTGGGGTTTGCCATGATGGACTCGCCCATGGGTGTGGCAGCCTGGCTTGCTGAGAAATATTGCGGCTGGTCGGACACAAAGGGCGGGCTGGTCGAGCCGCCGTTCCCACTCGACACGCTGCTTTCGACCATCATGATCTATCTCACCACGCAGAGCTTCGTGACGGCGACCTGGCTCTATCGCGGCATGTTCCTCGAAGGCGGCTTCACCATCCCCGAGGGCCGGCGGATCGAGGTGCCAACGGGCGTTGCCGCCTTCCCGCGCGACCTGCTCGCCTTTCCGCCGCGGGCCATGGTCGAGAGGGGCTACCATGTCGTCCATTGGACCGACATGCCGCGCGGCGGCCATTTCGCCGCCCTCGAGGAGCCCGAACTCCTGCTCGCCGATCTGCGCGCCTTTGCATCCGCCCTCGCCTGAGCGGCTGGCCGCAGCGCCGCTCGCCGCGCTCATCCTTGGCTCCTCGCTGCTTGCCTTCGGGCCGCTCCTCGTGCGGCTTGCCGATGTGGCGCCGGTGGCGTCCGCCTTTTGGCGCATGGCGCTTGCTGCACCCGTGCTGGTGGCGGTTGCGCTGTGGCGGCGGCCGGGCCCGGGCCTGCCATGGCTGCCCGGGGTCGCCGCCGGCGCCTTTTTCGCCGCTGATCTTGCCGTCTGGCACTTGGGCATCGTGCGCACCACCACGGCGAACGCGACGCTGTTCGCCAACACAACGGCCTTCATGCTCGCCGGCTGGAGCCTCCTCGTCTTGCGCGAGAGGCCGGAACTGGCCCGGCTCGGGCCGCTGGCGCTGGCCGGGCTTGGCGCGCTGCTGCTGCTCGGCCAGTCGGCAGAAGTGTCGCCTGCGAACCTGCTTGGCGATCTCCTGAGCCTTGCCGCGGCCGCCTTCTACACCGGCTACCTCCTCGTCATCATGCGGATGCGCGGGACCCATTCGACGGCAACCGTGATTGCGCTGGCGACCGTTTCGGCGGCTGTCCTGCTGTTGCCGGCGGCCCTTGTTGCCGGCGGCGGCAGCTTCTGGCCTGCCGACTGGCGGCCGGTGGTCGCGCTTGCCGTTTCGAGCCAGCTGGCCGGGCAGGGCCTGATGGTGTTCGCCTCGGGGCGGCTGCCAGCATCGGTCTTGGCCATCGGTCTTCTGATCCAGCCGCTGGTCTCGGCCGCTGCCGGCATGGCCGTATTCGAAGAGCGGCTGTCGGCGCTTGAGATGGCAGGTGCGGCCCTGATCCTCATCGCCCTCATCCTCGTGCGCCGCTGACTACCAGAGGCTGCCGGCGCGGGCCGAGATGTTGATGTAGAGGAAATCGCGCGCAACAGCCTGGCTGGTGACGGCGGTGACGCCATGATAGCTGATGTTGCAGCAGGGGAAAAAGACGCCCAAGTTGGCGCGCGGCTTCAGCTTGGCGACCACCTCGACATCCTCCGGGCGCGGGTGGCGCGGCGCATCCACGATTGGGACCTCCCGCCTCGCCTTGTAGATGAGGAGATCGCCGCCCTCGAGCCCGGTCTCCTC
>NZ_JBRCLD010000045.1:0-6929 GCF_053487655.1 Thermaurantiacus sp.
GCGCCACACGCCGGCCCGGCCCAGTGCCTTGCCTTCGGCGGCTTGTGGGTCGAGCGCGCCCTCGGCCAGCGTTTCGGCCAGCGTGGCGACGATGGGGTGGACCCGACCGACGTGCATGACGCCGGGCAGCGGGTTGTCTTCGAAGCTGATGCGGCGCGTGCCGGTGAGGCCGCGCTGCTCGAGGCGCTCGCGCATGGCTTGCGGCAGGGAATCGAGGTGAATGAGTGTGTGGGTGGCCTGGGCCTCAAGCGGGGCGCCAAGTCGCTTGAGCGCACGGCTTGTGAAGCGGGCGACCTCGGCGGGGCCGCCGTTGAGCGCCCGCATTTTCTGCCAGTCGGGCAGGACCTCGGCGGGCTTCAGCGCGCCCTGCGCGTAGCGGGAGCGGCTGGCCTTGGCGCCTTCGGAACTGTCCCGCCACGTCCGTTCGAACTGCTCGGCCTCGGGACCGAAATCGAAGGCCAGCTGACTGCGGGCGCCGCCGCCACGGCGGAGCATAACGGCCTGCATGAGCGCTGCCGTAATGCTGGCCTGGTCTTCGGGCATGGGCACTGAGACGCCTGTCGCCTTCTCGATCTCTCTCGCCTTGCGGATGATGACATCGAGCACGGCGCCGTCGATGGCGCTGTTGGCGCCATACATCATGATGGCGCGCACCACCTCCGCCTGCTGGCCAAAACGGTCGACCCGGCCCTCGCGTTGCTGGTGACGGGTAGGGTTCCAGCTGAGGTCGTAGTGGACAACGGTATCGAACAACGTCTGGAGGTTGATGCCCTCCGACAGGCAGTCGGTGGCGACCAGGATGCGGCTCTCGTACGGTTCAAGGGCGTCGACACGGGCACGGCGCTCATCAGGCGCCAGCGTGCCCGTGACGACCTCGACCCTGGTCTTGGGGAAGCTGGTGCGAAGCAATTCGCCCAAGGCCGTCGCGGTGGCGATGAAGCGGCAGAAGATGACTGGGCGGGCACCTTCGGCCAGAAGGGGGCGCAGTTCGGCGAGCAGCTTCTTGACCTTGGGGTCCTCGCTGCGGCGGGCATCGAGAGCCTGGGCCCTGTCGATGAGCGCCTGGAGGGCCGACGCTTCCTCACCCTGTTCGCTTGCTGTTCCCGGCTCGAGATCGGTTTCGTTGAGGGTGCCGTCTTCCAGTTCGAACACCACCGGTTCGACCGCCTCTTCGTCAGCAAGGCCGCCCAGGCGATTGCGCAGGGCGCTCAGCGCGGCGGCGGGGGATGACCCGACGCAGCGCATGAGCGCGAGTGTGCCCCAGAAAGCGAGGCGGCGGCGGCGCTGGTCGTCGCCAGCGCGGTTGGTCACTTCGAGGCAATAGTCGAGCACCGCCTCCTGGAAGGCCGCGAAATCGCCGGTCAGCGTGAAAGGCGCTTCGAGGGAGAAGGGCTTGGCAAAGGTCCGCTTTTCCTCCCAGCCATCCTGGATGTCAGGACGGCGGCGCTGGACAAGGTGCTGGGCCAGACGCCGCGCATAGCGTTCGCGCGCGTTGGTATCACCAGCCTTTGGCCCGCCGGCGAGGTCCGGGTGCACGAGGCCAAGGAGGCGGTCATAGGCGAGCACATCACCGCTGTGCGGGGTCGCCGTCAGCAGCAGCATGTGGCGCTGCGCATCGGCGGCAAGGCGGCTCAGCAGTTCGTAGCGCTGTTGGCGCCCGCGTTCGCTGCCAACGCAGGTATGGGCTTCATCGACAATGACGAAGGGCGGGCACGCGCGGGCGAAGTCGTCCCGCCGGCTGTCGGCCTTGATATAGTCCAGGCTGACGACAGCGTAGGGATAGGCTTCGAACAGGCTCTGGGAGGTGGGGAGGCCACGCTCGAGACCCCGAGCGCGCGCGGCGGTGACGGCCACGGCGTCGATGTCGAACTTCTCGCCGAGTTCGCTGACCCATTGGTCAACGAGGTGCGGTGGACACAGCACCGCGAAGCGATCGATGAGGCCGCGATCGAGCCATTCGCGCAGGATCATCCCGGCTTCGATCGTTTTCCCGATCCCGACGTCGTCCGCGATCAGCAGCCGGGCCACCGGCAGCTTGAGGGCCATCATGAGCGGCACAAGCTGATAGGCGCGCGGTTCTACACCGAGATGGGCGGCGCTTCGAAACGGCCCGGCACCGCGGCGCAGCGACAGTCGCAGGGCATCGGCCAGCAGCCTGGCGCCATCCTGAGTGTCAAGCCGGTCCGCGGTGGGGGCGGCAAAGCTGGCAGCAGTGATCGGCGTTGGTTCAAGGGCCGGGACGATCAGCTGGGCATCGTCATCCGTTCCCGACAGAGGGCGCACGTTGAGCAGGTCTTCGGACGGCGAAGGCAGCACGATCCATTCGCGACCGCGCGCCCGCACCATGTCGCCCGGCGAGAAGTTCAGAGCACTCATTGGGTTACACCCAAAGCTTTGATGAGCGCGGGCGGTGGCTCAGCACCCGGCTGCGGGTCGACCGAAACGATATCCAGAATGCCGACCGCCGTTGCGGCGGCCGTCAGCTCTTCGGATGCTCCGCCCGGTACCGCCAACACACCGTGCGCAGGCCAGTATAGATCATGGAAAGCCCCGTTGAGCGTTACCGGCGACGGGGTCGGCATCCCCCACCTCGCCAGAGCCGCCACCCACCCGCTCTGATGCGCGCTTGGGCCTTCTTGCACCAGCTTCGCCCTGGTCAGCCGGCACAAGAGGTCGATGACTTTGGGCAAGCGGCGATTGATCAGTTCGTGGTCGGGCTGGTTATAGTAGGAAAGGATGCAGCGGTAGCAGCCGGCGACGCATGGATCGTCGGTTTCGACCATCGCGTCTGCCGCGAAGGGTGGCTTGTAATGCATGAGCTTTAGGCAAGCGTGTGCGACTTCGGCGACCTTTTCCGGGTCGGAGACAAGGCGGTTCAGCACGCCCGCGCCTCCCTCGGTCGCTTCATAGAAGAGGATGAGATTGCGCTGGTCGCGGGTGGGCAGGGGTTCGCCCAAAATCTCGCCCTCCTCGAGTTCGAAGACGAGCTGGATGCCACGAACGATCGCGTGCTGCAGCGTGGCCATCTCGTCAACCGACAGGGGTTGCGCGGGCTTAAGCAGCAGCGCGTTCTTGTGATCCTGCACCATGGGCACGATGCGCTGTGGGGGAGCCTCGCCCAGATCGCCCATGCCGTCATCATCCTCGCCATTGGCGGGATCCTTCAGCCAACGCCCGGAGTTCGGATCGATGAAGAACCCAAAGATTGTCTTCGATCTGCGGCGTCGCAGTCCCTTGTTGATGCGCGAGAGACGCGCGGCCGCGCCATAATCGAGACGCACTAGCTCGCCCATGGCGTCTCCAATGACCGCTTTGCGCATGTCCACGGCCCCGGTCTGGTCAGCCCATTGGAACAGGGTCTGGATCTCGAAGCCTCGGCGTTGACGGTCTTCGTCGTTAGCGGTGATCCGCTCGGATGGCGCGGTTTCGACATTCTCAATGCGCAGCACGTTGTCGAGGCGCTCGACGCCGGCCAGCGACGTGCCGCACGCGTGGCAGCGCTCCTGCAGCTCGTCAGTGTGCGCCGCCCCGCAATTCGAGCAGATGATGAGGGTTGACGTCGCCAGCTGCCCGTTGTCGAGCCGCCCCTCTGCGCGCAGCTTGGCCTTCACGACCCGATAGGCGCGGCCCTCGTGATAGATCATGCTATTGGGTCCGAACTCGGCAATGGCAAGAAAGCGCGGCCGTTGCAGCACGGCCCCCTTGGTGGCCGGAATGAATGCATAAAGCGGCAGCCGTGGAAAATTGTAGCCGGGCAGGAAGCCCTCCGTGGCGAGATAGCGGTAGGTGTAGAAATCCGATCCCGGCGAAGCCTTGCCGCACTCGAGAATTTCGAGCTCCCGCGACGCATTGCGATACCGCGTCGCCGCCGCTATCCGTTCTCCGGCTTTCAGCCCGACCTTGCTCTGGATGGCGTGGGCTAGTTCCTGTTCTCGTCGCGCGCTGGCGTGTAGGTTGCGCCACCGGTCAAAGGCCTCGGTGAAGCGGCCGAACGCCTCACTATCGGCTTTTTCGACAAAGGCATCAACATCCTCAAGCCAGGGCGCGTCGCGCAGGTTGATAGCCGGCAGAACCGATTGGACAAGACGCTTCATCACCGGCTTAGCCGCGCCGACCTTCGATAGAGTGCGCATGGGGCCGGCGATGCCGTCCTGGACAGGCATGCCCTCTTCAGCCATGTTGAGGTTCTCGGGGATTGACGGCTTCAGAGGCACACGGGCGGCCGCCAGCCATTCTGCGTGCAGATGGCTGCGCAGCAGGTCCTGGTTCGCCAGGTCAAGCGCCGGTGGGCGCACGACGCCTGCCACCAGTGCTCGCTGGTCAGCAAAATAGTATTGGTCGTGCGGCGATTGCGTCGCGCAGTAGACGACCACCAAGGCCGCTTGGCCGCTGCGACCTGCCCGCCCTGAGCGCTGCGCGTAGTTGGCCGGCGTCGGTGGCACGTTGCGCATGTAGACAGCGTTCAGGGCACTGATATCGACGCCGAGCTCCATGGTTGGCGAGCAGAACAAGGCGGGCAGAAAGCGGTCCGGCTCGAGGCTGTCCCGCATCACTTCCCGATTGTCTTTGAGACGCTTGCGGTCGGCGGCCTCGAACCGGAAGCGGTCTTCGCGCCACGCGCGCACCTCCTGGTCGACTTGGGCCGTGTGCTCGCGCGCTTCAAAGCTGTAGGGCAACTCGCCAGACTGGCCGAGCATCTCGGCCACTTGGGTGTACAGTTCTCGGAAGAAGAGGTTCTGGCGCTTGCCGTCGCGACGGCCCTCAGCCGGCATGAGCCGGAGAGCCGTCGGGGCCATTCGCCAAGCCGGGGCGTCGTAGCCGACGTTGACGCGCCGGACGAACTGGTGGGCTTCTGCGGCCTTCAGCAAGCCTTCTATGAGATGGTCATATTCTTTCGGGGGAACGTCCGACCCGCCCCACAAGCTGGGCTTGCGCAGCGCCTTGCCGAGCTTGCTCTGTCTCCCCGCGCGCAAAATTAGCATGGCTTCGGAGGCGTTGATCGTCGCGTTGCGCGGCGGGTTGATCATGAGGAAGCCGCTTTCCCGCAGTGCATTCTCCTCTTCGCGCTCGATAGCCCACGGTACGCGCAGCCGGTTGCGCGACACCTCGGCCATTTGCCGGAGCTTGGTCCGGTCCAGCGCGTCGGAAGCGACGGCCAGGCCTTGGCGCATGTGGTCAAACAGGATCTCGTACAGCTTGCGGCGCTGATCGGGCGTGGCCGCCGAGAGGCGAGGATTGCCGACAAATTCTGCGTCGTCGCTGACCAAGTCATCGAGTCCGGGGAAATGCGTCGTGATGAGGCCAACGTCTTCAAGGTTGGGGTTGGTGTAGCGCCAGCCCCGCCGCAGGTCCGCCCAAACGCGATGCGCAAGGATGTCCGACAGGGTTTCCTGTGCTTCCTGACGGTTTTGGTATCCCCTGGCGTTGGGATCCGCCATCCATTCGGCAAGCCGTTCCTGACGATCGAGATCAAAGCCCAGCGCCAACCGCACGGCCTCACCGAACTTATCCGCCCTGAGCCCTTGAGGGCCGGCTTCTCGCACCGCACGCAAGATCGCACCGCGTAAGAGGGTGACGAAGATGAAGTCGTTAAAGTGACCGGCCTGAAGGGCCGCGTCCTGCCGATTGTCGGTGAAACCCAGCAGCTTGCGCGTGTGCTTGGGCAGCGACCCGTCGGCCTCCATCCAGGCGAGAATGGTCGACACGATCAGCGTTGTCGCCGAGCTCCGACCTTCCGCCGACAGGCCTGCCAGCTTGTTGATCTCGCGGGCGCCAGGAGCGGGCTGATAACCGCATTCAGGGCAAAAGCGATATTTGCCTGGAAAGAACCAGGCCGGAATGCCATCGTCGCCAAAGCTGCCGTCGGGGCGGACCATGACGAGGCGCCCTTCATGCTTGCCTCGGTGCGATGCCTTCAGCCGTTCTTCGCCCGAGGCCGTGGGCTCCAACCAGTCGTCCGGATAGTCGGTCACTTTTCCTTCAAACCGGAACCCTTCATTGACAGCGGGCACAAGGTAACCGGTCTCGGTGCCGTCAGGCTCGGCTTCATCTCGGGCCGGGTCGTCGATGGAACGCGCGATGACCCGACGCTCCCCGTCAGCGTTGGAGATGGCGACACTGTGGTGCTCCTGGCCGCATTCGCGGCAAAAGAACATGGGATACAGTCGGGCGTTCTCGTCGCCTGGATGGAATTTCTGACCTTCTAGGCTCACGCGGCGCTGGTCTGCCGACTCCAGAGTCGCATAAGCTTGGCCGGCACCAGAGATGAACCGGTGCAGCTTGAAGGCCATAAACGCCCGCGGTGAGGTTCCACCGCGCTGGTCTTCCCGCTTGCCCATGACCCCCAGCATGTCGGCGATCGCACGTGCGCACTCAGGTTTCTCGAGCCCTGTGTGCTTGGCCAATGCCTCCGCCGCTTCGGGCAGCGTGATCGGCTTGCGGCGGCGGCGCTTTTCGTCGTCGTGGATGCCGATCTGTGTTTCGATCCAGCAAGCGAGGGGATGCTCAACCAGCTGCTCGTCTTTCAGATCCGGCGGGATCGGCTGAAGCACGGCCTGGCGCAGAGCATCGCCCAGCGTTTCGGCCTTGATTTTCGGCGATGTGGCCCGCCAGAGACTCTCGTCGATGATGCTGCCGGGCAGGATGGTTTGCCCAAACAACTTGGAAGCAACCTCCGCAACGGCTGCCGCCCGCTCGGTCTCGTCAGAAGAGCTCGACATTGTGGCCGACGTCCCGATGCAAATCAGGCTCTCGGAAGGGGTCAGCCGCTCCTTCACCCGACGGACCAGCATGGCGACATCGGCGCCTTGGCGTCCGCGGTAGGTATGGAGTTCGTCAAGTACGAGGAACTCGAGACCCTGGGCGTTTTCGATGACAGCTCGATCCAGCGGCTCCTGCCGGGTCATCAACAACTCGAGCATCATGAAGTT
>NZ_JBRCLD010000046.1:0-10912 GCF_053487655.1 Thermaurantiacus sp.
GTCTCCCGGATCGGTGTCAGAACCAGAATGGGGGCCGGGATCCGCTCGCGCGCCACGCGCCTTGGCGTCGAGCCCGAGCGCGTGAAGCACACGAGCGCCTTCGCGTTCAGCACCTGCTGGATGGTCCGCGCTGCCGCCCCGATGGCATCCGCCGTGGTCGGCTCGGGCTCGGTCTCAGCAAAGCTCATCTGCTGGCGCCAGGCCGGGTCGCGCTCCACCTCGCGGGCGATTGAGTCCATCATTGCGACTGCCTCGACTGGATATTGCCCGGCTGCGCTCTCCGCCGAGAGCATGACGGCATCGACGCCATCATAGATGGCATTCGCCACATCGGAGACTTCGGCCCGAGTCGGCGCCGGCGCTGTCACCATGGACTCAAGCATCTGCGTTGCAACAACCACGGGCTTGCCGGCCCGACGTGCTGCTGCCACCAGCCGCTTCTGTGCCCCCGGCACCAGCGCAGGGGGGAGCTCGACGCCAAGGTCACCGCGCGCCACCATGATGGCATCTGCCAACTCGATGATCCCGTCAATGGCTGCAAGCGCCTGCGGCTTTTCGATTTTTGCCATCAGTGCAGCGCGCCCGCCGATGAGCTTGCGCGCCTCTGCCACATCCTCGGCCCGCTGCACGAACGAAAGTGCCACCCAGTCCACGCCGAGCTCGAGCACTTGCGCGAGATCCTCGCGGTCCTTCGGCGTAAGCGCTGCCATCGGCACCACGGTATCGGGCAGGTTCAGACCCTTGCGGTCAGAAAGTGTCCCTGCCGTTACCACCTCGGTGATGGCATGATCATCCCCAACCGCCAACACCTGCAACACCACCCGCCCGTCGTCCAGCAACAGGCGGTGGCCCGGACGCATCGCCTCCAGAATCTCGGGATGCGGCAGCTCCACCCGCTCGGGCGTACCCGGCGCCGGGTCGCGATCGAGCCGGAACCGCCTTCCGGCCAGGAGCTGCACGGGACCGTTTGCAAAGCGGCCAATCCGGATCTTCGGGCCCTGGAGATCTGCCAGAATCGTCATCGGTCGCCCGGTCTCGCCTTCGAGCCCGCGCACTGCCGCAATGAGACTGGCACGGGCATCGGCCGTGCCATGGCTCATGTTGATTCGAAACGCATCCGCTCCGGCCTCATAGAGCGCCAGGATCCGTTCCGGCGTCGCCGAGGCTGGGCCCAGCGTTGCCAACACCTTCACGTTCCTCGCCCGTGGCGGTCGGTGGTGCATCTCCCCCTGTCGGCCTCCGCGCCCAGTCTGGCACCGGCCATTGCGACAGCCGGCAAGCGCTCCATATCCCGGCAAGGCCTGCAATGCAGCCAGGAAAGCAAGGGAGCAGCCGATGACACGTCCGCCTGACACGGCACCGCCTGACACGGCACCGCCTGACAATGGGATGTCCGATACCGCACAGCCGGCCTTCGCGCTTGTGGATGCAAGAACGCGCGACCGGGTCGAGGCCGGCGCCTTCCGCCGCTTGCTCGCCCACCTGCGGCTGCGCGACGACATCGCCAACATCGACCTCATGGGCCACGCTGGCTTCTGCCGGAACTGCCTTTCCGACTGGCTTGCCGAAGCCGCAGCCGAAGCTGGAATCCGGCTCGACCGCGAGGCCGCCCGCCTCTACGTCTATGGCGAACCCTATGCCGCGTGGAAGGCCCGCCAGCGCGAGGCGACCCCCGAGCAGCTCGCCCGGATGGCCGCAACCGAAGCCGAAACCCGCCGCCGCAACCAGCGCTAAAGTCCCGCCTCGGCCCGCCGTTTCCTCTCGGGGTCGCGAGGGGAAGCGCCATGCGGATCGAACGCGAACTTCGGATCGAACGCGAACTGGTGGCCGAGGCACCGGCAGAACTGCTCCAGCTCGCGCCTGGTGCTGGTGCCCTTGACCACATAGCGCCCCGGGCCCGCCTGCTCCAGGAAGCCCGCCGCCGGTTGCGGCGGCGCGCCCTCCGTGATGCTGTCCTCCTCACCTTCGCTGTTGCGGCCACCACCCTCCTCTTCGCTGAGACGGCCGACCGGCTCCTTGCCGGGATCGCTGCCACTGGCAGCGCCCTCGTCATCTTCTTGGCCCGCCGTGACCAGGACCTGGTGCAGGCTGCCGAGGCCGCCCGCGCTGCTCGAGGCGACATGGAAGGCCTTGGAATTCCGCTTGCCGACTGGCACGCGGGGCGGCCGCTTCCGGCCTGGTCTGAGCGCCGCACTGCCAGAGACTGACGACAGGCCGCAGGCCTGGCTGCGCCGTGCTTGAGAATTTACTCGCCGACGGCTCGATTTTGCGGTAGAGAAGCGTGTGAAGCAAGGCGCGGATCGGTTTCTATTGGGCTCTCGCATGCCTGGATTGGCGATATTCCCCTTGCCCCCGGCGAGCCCGGGGGGTGCGTCTTGTCTTGCGCAAGCCGCAGGCGGTGCAGTTCGCGCCAGCCTGGCGGGTAGGCGAGCCGCGCGGTTGCACCCCGGCCTCGCCCCGCATGGTGCCCCAAATGGGGAAGGCATGGTGAAGGCGCGGTCGGCGATGGCCGCTCACGAGAAAGTGTGAAATGAGTTACGACGACAAGAGGCGCGGTGGTCGCGGACGTGGCGGAGACCGGCGCAAGGGCCATTGGGATGATTTCGGTGGCGGCTTCGGCCCGCCAGGCGGGTTCGGCGGTTTTGAGGAGCGCACAGGCTTCAGCAGCGGTGGGTTCAGCAGCGGCCGCATCAGCGGCGGCCGTTTTGGCGGCCCGCGCACCCCCCCCCAGATCATCGGCGAAGGCTCAGGAAGGGTCAAGTTCTTCAACCGCGAAAAGGGGTTCGGCTTTGTCGTGCGTGATGACGGCGGCGAAGACGTCTTTCTCCACATCTCCGCCCTTGAGCGGATCGGCCGCGACAATATCGCCGAAGGCCAGACCATCCGCTTCAACCTGGTCGAGCGCAATGGCCGGATCTCGGCCAGCGACATTGAACTGACTGGCGAGGAACTGGAAGTCCAGAACCGGGGCCCCCGCCCACCACGCCCAGCCTTTGGTGACCGGGCCGGCGGGTTTGATCGCGGTGGCTTCGGCGGCGGCCCGCGCGGGCCCCGGCCCGAGCCTGTGACGGACGGTGTCCGCTATGATGGCACGGTCAAATTCTTCAATGGCGCCAAAGGGTTCGGGTTCATCGCCCGGGATGATGGCGGAGCTGACGCCTTCGTCCACATCTCGGCTGTTGAGCGTGCCGGCCTCACCGGGCTCGAGCCCAACCAGCGGGTGAGCTTCGAGCTCGAGACCGACCACCGCGGCAAGCAGGCAGCCGTCAACCTCTCGATCGCCTAGGCGAGTCCGGGGCGTCGCACGGCAGCGCCCCGGCTCCGCAGGCTGGCCCGTCAAGATCGCTCCGCTCCACCTGCAAGGTGGCGTGATGAATTCCAAACTGTGCCCCCAGCCCAGCAATGGCTGCTGCGAGAAGGGCATCATCGCCTCCATCCGGCACGACGAGATGGGCCATTGCGGCCGTCTCGGTCGCACTTATTGGCCAGATGTGGAGATCATGCACAGCTGTCACGCCGGGAAGCGTGAGCAGCCAGCGCCGCACGGCCTCAACATCCACATGCGAAGGCGCTGCATCGAGGGCCATGTCGAGCGAGCGGCGGAACAGGGCGAGCGCCGACACGAGAATGACCGCGACGACCAGGATCGTCGCCGCCGGGTCCACCCACCAGGCGCCTGTCCACAGAATCAGCACCCCTGCCAGGACGACTGCAGCCGAGACACCAGCATCGGCGAGCAGATGGGTGACGGCCGCACGCCGGTTCAAGTCCGCTGCACCACCCTGGAGCAGCAGCGCCGAGACGATGTTGGCCACCATCGCAACTGCCGCGGCAATGACGACCGGCCCGCCTGGCGGTGCCGGCGCTGCGGCCAGAAGTTTTGACCCGGCCTCGACCAAGAGCAGCACAGACGCCGCAAGCAGCAGCACGGCATTGGCGAGCGCCGCCAAGACACCCGCCTTGCCCCAGCCAAAGGTGCGCTGCACTCCGCCTGGCCGTGACGCTGCGCGCGCGGCAAGGCCTGCCAGGAGGAGACCTGCAACATCGCCAGCATTGTGCCCGGCATCTGCCAGCAGCGCGGAGGAGCCGATGGCAAGGCCAACTGCCACCTGCATGATGACGATTGCGGCATTGAAGAGGATCGCCGCGCCATAGCGCGCTGCACCCACTGGCCCTGACTGATGGTGGGCATGTGGGGCATGGGGATGGACTGCGGACGCCATGCCCGCATGGTGGCGCATCGGCGGGCAGCGAACAATCATCTCGACGACTGGCATCTTGACGGCTGGCTGCGAACCTCTAATGTTGAGCGCCTAGGTCGGATTTTGAGCGCCCTGGTCGCCCGGGCCTTCAGTCTGGGCGGGCGGGAGATGAGCGGGCACAAGAGCGAGCGGCGGCACGATGCTGAGACTTTCCAATTTCGCTGATTATGGCGTCGTCATCATGACGGCTGCCGCACGCGCCGAGGGCGCCCTCGTCGCAGCGAGCCAAGTCTCGGGCCTGACTGCGATCCCGATCCCGACGGTTGCCAAGCTCATGAATCATCTCGCCCGCGCAGGCCTGCTCGTCTCCCACCGGGGTGTTGCGGGCGGCTTTGCCCTTGCGCGCCCGGCCTCCGAGATCAGCCTTGCCGACATTGTCGAGGCAATCGACGGGCCGATTGCACTCACCCACTGCTGCACCGACCAGCGCGAGACTTGCGAGCTCTTGAGCCATTGCGCCGTGCGCCTGCATTGGGAGCCAGTCAACCGCGCGGTCCGCGACGCCCTCACCAAGGTCAGCCTCGCAACGCTCGCTGGTGTTGGCGAGCGGGTCAGCGAAGGAGTGCCGGCATGACTGAAGGCGCCGTCCGCAATCCCGTCCGCAACCCCGAGGCGGCCGCTGCGGTCGAAGCGCTCTCCACGTACAAGTGGGGGTTTTCCTCCGACGTTGCGCAAGAGTTTGCACCCAAGGGCCTCAGCGAAGATACGGTCCGCTTCATCTCGGCCAAGAAGGGCGAGCCGGAATGGATGCTGGAGTGGCGCCTCAAGGCCTTCCGCATCTGGCAGACGATGGAGGAGCCGCAGTGGGCCAAACTCTCCATCCCGCCCATCGACTACCAGGATGCCTATTATTACGCAGCACCCAAGGCGAAGCCGAAGCTCGCAAGTCTCGACGAGCTCGACCCGGAAATCCGCCGCACCTATGAGAAGCTTGGTATCCCGCTCGAGGAGCAGAAGGTCCTCGCCGGCGTGGAAGGCGCGCGCAAGGTCGCGGTCGATGCGGTTTTCGACTCTGTCTCGGTTGCGACCACCTTCCGCGAGGAGCTGAAGCGCGCCGGGGTCATCTTCCTCTCCATCTCGGAGGCCATCCGCGAATATCCCGAGCTCGTCCGCCGCCATCTTGGCTCGGTCGTGCCCGTGCGCGACAATTATTTCGCCTGTCTCAACAGTGCGGTCTTCTCCGACGGCACCTTTGTCCTTGTGCCCAAAGGCGTGCGCTGCCCGATGGAGCTTTCCACCTATTTTCGCATCAACGCCGAGAACACCGGCCAGTTCGAACGCACGCTCATCATCGCCGAGGAGGGGTCTTATGTCTCCTATCTCGAGGGCTGCACTGCCCCCATGCGCGATGAGAACCAGCTTCATGCTGCTGTTGTCGAGCTCATCGCCGAAGCTGACGCCGAGATCAAATATTCAACTGTCCAGAACTGGTATCCTGGCAATGCCGAAGGCAAGGGCGGCATCTACAATTTCGTCACCAAGCGCGCGCTCTGTCGCGGTGCGCGCTCCAAGGTCAGCTGGACTCAGGTTGAGACGGGTTCTGCCATTACCTGGAAATACCCGTCTTGCGTACTTCAGGGCGAGGATTCGGTCGGCGAATTCTACTCGGTTGCCGTCACCAACAATTTCCAGCAGGCAGACACTGGCACCAAGATGATCCACCTCGGGCGGAACACCCGCTCGCGCATCATCTCCAAGGGCATCTCCGCCGGCCGCTCCAACAACAGCTACCGCGGCCTGGTGCGCATTGGCCCCTCGGCGGAAGGCGCGCGCAACTTCACCCAGTGCGACTCGCTCCTGATCGGCGAGCGCTGCGGCGCGCACACCATCCCCTACATCGAGGTGAAAAACCCCTCGGCCCAAGTGGAGCATGAGGCGACCACCTCCAAGATCTCGGAGGACCAGAAATTCTACGCGATGAGCCGCGGCCTCCCTGAAGAAGAGGCCGTCGCCCTCATCGTCAATGGCTTCTGCCGCGAGGTCCTGCAGACGCTCCCGATGGAATTCGCCGTTGAAGCCCAGAAGCTGTTGGGCATTTCGCTCGAAGGATCGGTTGGCTGATGCTTGAGATCACCCATCTCCACGTCCGCGTTGGTGAGCGCGAGATCCTGAAGGGCCTCTCCCTTGCCGTTCACGCTGGCGAGGTCCATGCCGTCATGGGCCCCAACGGTGCGGGCAAGTCGACTCTTGCCCATGTGCTCGCCGGCCGCGAGGGCTTCGAGGTGACCAAAGGCTCGGTCCTTTTCGACGGCACCGACCTCTTCGCGCTCGCGCCCCACGAACGCGCCGCCGCTGGCCTCTTCCTTGGCTTTCAATATCCGGTCGAAATCCCGGGTGTTTCCAACCTCCTGTTCCTGCGCACGGCATTGAACGCCCAGCGCAAGGAGCGCGGCGAGCCGGAAATCTCTGCTGCCCAGTTCATGACGCGCGTGCGTGCCGAAGCAGCTGCGCTGGGCCTCGACCTCGAGATGCTGAAGCGCGGTGTCAATGTCGGCTTCTCTGGCGGCGAGAAGAAGCGCAACGAGGCCTTCCAGCTCGCGATGCTCGAGCCCCGCCTGGCGATTTTGGACGAAAGCGACTCCGGCCTTGATATTGATGCGTTGAAGGTGGTTGCTGGCGGCATCAACCGCTTCCGTGGCCCCGACCGCGCTGTTCTCCTCATCACCCATTACCAGCGCCTGCTCGACCATGTCCGCCCGACCCATGTCCATGTCCTCATCGACGGGCGGATTGTCGAATCCGGCGGCCCCGAGCTGGCACTGCGGCTGGAGTCGGAAGGCTATGCGCGGCATGCGGCCTGAGCTTCCCACCCGCCGGAACGAGGCCTGGCGCTGGGCCGACCTGCGCCATGCCGAGGCTTTTGCCGGCACGCCGCCGCCTGCCAATGACAGGCTTCCTGACACTGAGGGCCTCTGGCTTCGTCTTGCAGGTGCGAAGTCGCTGTTCGTTGCCGGCCAGCCAGCCGATGCGCCAGCAGCCGCACCCGCGCCCGATCGCAGCCTGCCGCGCCACCCGCTTGCCGATCTTGCTGCGGCGAGCGCCAGCGCTGGCACCACGCTCGAAGTGGCCGAAGGCGCGGACGCCGGCACCGTCCAGCTGCTGCACATCGGCCGCGGCGGCGCTGCCCACGGTGTCACCCGAGTCGTCCTTGGGGCGAACGCCCGCCTGACGCTTGTCGAGAGCTTTGCCGATGAAGGCGCGGACCATTGGCTCAACCACCGCTTTGATGCCGAACTCGCAGCAGGCGCCGAGCTCGTCCGAGTCTCGCGCAGCCTTGCCGGCCATGGGCTCGTCTGCGACCGCGCTGCCATCCGCATGGGTGAGCGCAGCCATCTTGTCCATCTCTCGCTTGGCCTCTCTTCCGCCTCGCTGCGCGCCGAAGTCGAAGTTTTGCTCGAAGGCCCCGGCGCCAGGGCCGAGGTCGATGGCATCCTGCTTGGCGATGGCACAGCCGCACTCGATGCGCTGACCAGGCTGCATCACCGCGTGCCTGGCACATCCAGCCGGCAGCGCTGGCGGCTGGTTGCTGGCGGCACGGCCCAGGCCTCAATCGCAGGCGGCGTGGCTGTTGCTCGCCACGCCCAGAAGACCGATGCCGAACAGTCGCTAAAGGCGCTGCTGCTCAAGCGCTCTGCGGTCGTGCACTTGAAGCCGGAGCTTGAGATCTTCGCCGACGATGTCGCCTGCGCCCACGGCTGCACGGTGGGCGAACTCGACCGGGCCGCGCTCTTCTACCTTGCCACGCGCGGGCTGCCGCCGGCCGAGGCCGAAGCCTTGCTCACCCGCGCCTTCGTTGCCGATGCGCTCATGGCGCTTCCCGACGAACTGCTGCGCGACTTGCTCGACTGCGAGACACAGGCGTGGCTTGCCCGCCGCACCGAGGCAAGGCCATGACGGCGCTCCCGCTCGCTGCCGCACCGCTCGCCGCATCCGTGGCACCCGCGCCGCGCCTCCTTGACTTGCGCAGCGAGTTCCCCGGCGTGCCTGAAACCTGGGCCTATCTCGATGCGGCTGCCACCGCCCAGAAACCGCGCGCCGTCATCGAGGCCATCGCCCGCGCCTATGGCGAGGATTACGCGACCGTCCACCGCGGAGTCTATGCCCGCTCGGCGCGCATGACGGAGGCCTATGAAGACGCCCGCGCGTGCGTCGCCCGATTCATTGGCGCCGATGCGGGCGAACTGGTCTTCGTGCGCGGCGCAACGGAAGCGATCAACCTCGTCGCGCAAAGCTGGGGTGCAGCCAATATCGGCCCTGGCGACCGCATCCTCCTCTCCCGCCTCGAGCATCATTCCAACATTGTGCCCTGGCGGATGCTCGCAGACCGAGTTGGCGCTGTAATTGACGTCGCCCCGCTGACCGAAGACGGCCGGATCGACGAGGCCGCGCTTATCGCCTGCATCACGCCAGAAACGAAGCTCGTCAGCATCGCCCATGTCTCGAATGTGCTCGGCTCGGTCGCCGACGTTTCCCGCATCGCCGCTGCCGCCCATGCTGCCGGCGCGAAACTCCTGGTCGATGGCTGCCAGGCGGCACCCCGCATGGCGCTCGACATGGCCGCCCTCGATTGCGACTTCTATGTCTTCTCCGGCCACAAGCTCTACGGCCCCACCGGCATCGGCGTCCTCTTCGCCCGCGCTGACATCCTCGCTGCCATGCCTCCCTGGCAGGGCGGTGGCGCCATGATCGAGGAGGTCCACTTCGAGCATGTGAGCTACACGGCACCGCCGCTCCGCTTCGAGGCGGGCACCCCGCACATCGTCGGCGCCATTGGCCTTGCGGCTGCCATCTCCTGGGTCGAGCAAGTCGGGATCGCAGCAATCGAGGCCCATGAGGCCGCGCTCACCGCGCTTGCCCGGGCCGAACTCGAGAGCCTTGGCGTGCGCATCTTCGGCCCCAGCCACTCCGCCGGCATCCTCTCCTTTGCCGTGGGCGAGGTCCATCCCCACGATGTGGCAACCATCTTGGACGAAGGCGGAGTGGCCATCCGCGCCGGCCACCATTGCGCCCAGCCGCTGATGCGCCACCTTGGCGTGCCAGCAACTGCGCGCGCGAGCGTCTCGGCCCACACCACACCCGCAGACATTGCCCGCCTCGCCGAAGGCGTGAAGCGGGTCATGAGGATCTTCGGATGACCCACGACCAGCAGCCCGTCCGCCACTTCGAAGTCGAGCTGCCAGCAGAGTTGCCGGCAGCGCCCCGCCCACGCGACTTCCTCGAAGGCTTTCTCGGCCAGTCCCCCAACCCGCCGGCCACGGAAGACCCGGTGCGCGAAGCCGTGATTGCTGCCCTTCGTGACATTTTCGATCCCGAAATCCCGGTCAATATCTACGATCTCGGCCTGATCTACGCAGTCGAGGTGGCAGACGGCCATGTCACCATCACCATGACGCTCACCACCCCGCACTGCCCGGTCGCTGAGTCCATGCCCGCCGAAGTCGAACTGCGCGTGCTCGCCGTGCCTGGCGTTGCCACCTGCGATGTGAATCTCGTTTGGGATCCGCCGTGGAACCCGTCTTCCATGTCGGATGAGGCCCGACTCGAACTGGGGATGCTGTGATGGCCACCACTGCCCGCCCCCGGCCAGCGCCGCTTACACTGACGCCTGCAGCCGAAGCGCGGATTGCCTACCTGCTCGCAACCGCCCCCCAGCCGGTTGCTGGCCTGCGCCTTTCCACGCCGCGCCGCGGTTGCTCGGGGCTTTCCTATGCGCTCGACTATGCCACCGAGCCCAAGCCCGGCGACGAGGCCATTGCGACTCCTGCTGGCACCCTCTTCGTCGATGGCGCCTCGCTCCTCTATCTCATCGGCTCGACGATGGATTGGAGGGAGGATGATTTCTCTGCTGGCTTCACATTCCAGAACCCCAACGCCAAAGGAAGCTGCGGCTGCGGCGAGAGCTTCACGGTCTGACCCGCGTTGCCCTGCCGCGCTGGCAGCGGCGTGCCCGAGCCGCTAGCAATAGTGCGTGTTCGCTGCCACTCGCGCCGATGCGCTTGCCCGCCTTGCGGCCTTCCTGCCCCGCGCTGGCCGCGCCTATGCTGCATGCCGCAATCTCGATGAGGGGCCAGGCCTGCGCACCCATGTCTCGGAGCTTTCGCCCGCGATCCGCCGCCGCCTCCTGACGGAGGAGGAAGTGGCGAAGGCCGCCGTTGCCGCCCACGGCCTCGAGGCAGCCGAGAAGTTCGTCGCTGAAGTCTGCTGGCGGAGCTACTGGCGAGGGGTTCTTGAGATGCGGCCGGCGCTGTGGCAGCGTTACTTGGACGATCTTTGCCGCCTTGAAGGCGAACTCGCGCGCAACGCGCGCCTTGCGGCTCGCTTCGCGCAGGCTGTGCAGGGCAAGACCGGAATCGACTGTTTCGACTTCTGGATCCGAGAGCTTGACGCAACCGGCTATCTCCACAACCACGCCCGCATGAGCTTCGCGAGCATCTGGATCTTCACGCTCCGCCTCCCCTGGCAGCTCGGTGCGGCCCATTTCTTCCGCCACCTGCTGGATGCCTGCCCCGCCTCCAACACGCTTTCCTGGCGCTGGGTCGCAGGGCTGCAGACACCAGGCAAGACCTACCTTGCGCGCGCCGAGATCATCCGAAAGACCAGCCTCGGCCGGTTCCGGGTCGAGGCCCCGCTCGCCACCACCGCCCCACCAC